>NZ_JBHWZS010000104.1:0-26400 GCF_042728155.1 Streptomyces sp. NPDC060209 | reverse complement strand
CTGCCGTTGAACGTGTACGTCCAACGGCAGGGCGACGTCCGCTGCCCGGATGCGGCTACCGGCGCCCGGACGGGGTCAGCCGCAGCAGTGTGCCCTCGCCGTTGGCCGACAGGACGAGCGAGCCGTCCGGCGCGGCCGCGATCCCGGCGAAGCGGCGGGCGAGTCCCGGCAGCCCGTTGGCGAACAGCGCAGGTTCGGCGTCCGGCGGGGCGGGAGCGGCGTCCGGTGACGGACCGACCGGCAGGTCCTCGGCCTCGGCCCAGCTCGCCCCGGTGCTGAGGGAGATCGCGCGTACCCTGCGGTGCTCGGTCTCCACCGTGTAGAGCTCGTCGCCCAGGACCGTCAGCCCTTGCGGTGCGCCGAGCCCGTCGGCGACGACGGTCACCGACGCGTCCTGCTCCAGCCTGAGCACGGCACCCGCCTGCTCGTCACTGACGTAACACCTGCCCGCCGCGTCGAAGGCCACGTCGACCGGACGGCCGAGTCCTTCCGCCAGCACGGTGACCTTGTCGTCCTCGGCGACGGCCAGCACCCGCCCGCCACCCGTCTCGGCGACGACGAGTGAGCCGGCCGGGCTCACCGCGATGCCCATGGGCCGGTTCAGTCCCCCCAGACGTGTCCGCATCGACCCGTGCTCGGGGTCGTAGGTCCGGACCTCCCCGAACTGGGAGGTGAGGTGCAGAAGTCCGCCGTCCGCCACGATGCCGTGGGCGAAGGGGGCCAGGACACGGCTGACAGGTTCGCCCGCGGCCGTACGGGCGCCGTCGCCGGCCCGGACACCCTCATCGGCGACGGAAGGGCTCGCCACCCGGTAGTGATCGGCCGCGTAGACGGTTCCGCCCGAGCCGACCGTGACGCCGTAAGGCCCGTCGAAGCCGCGTGGCACGATCACCCGGGTCCGCCCGTCGGGGTGCATCTCGGTGATGCCGCCGCTGGCGTAACTGGAGACGAACATCCGGTTCTCGGCGTCGAACGCCGCGTTGTCCAGCCCCACCACACCACTGGTGACCAGGGTCCTGGACCCGGTGCCGTGCAGGTCGATGCGGGTCACCCTGCCCTCCGGCCCGAGGGACAGGACATGCAGCACGCCACCTCGGTCGAAGCGCACCGCGACCGGCCGGTCCACCTCGTCCGCGACCATCTCCGGTTCACCGCCGTCGGGTGGGATGCGCCAGATCTGCTCGCTGATCATGTGCGGGTAATAGAGGTATCCGTCCGGCCCCCGCTGCATCGCGTTGCCCATGGCGAGCCCCTCGGTGAGCACGGCCGGCTCACCGCCGTCCGGGAAGAGTTCCAGCAGGCGGCCGTCGGGCTTCATCTCGTTGACGAACAGCCGGTCGCCTATGCAGGTGATCCCGTTGGGGTTCTTCACCTCGTCGCAGACCAGGGAGTACTCGCCCCGGGGGCTGCGCCGCCAGACACGACCCGGTACCAGGTCCGCGATGTACATCGAGCCGTCCGCCCCGAATGCGAGATCGTCCGGTGACTGGACCGGCCCGCCCGCCGGCACGACGACGTCGAGGTCACCCCCCGCGAGATCGACCGCACTGATCCGGCCCCCCAGGAACTCCGCGACGTAGAGCCGCCCGTCCGGGCCGAACGCGATGCCGTTGGATCCCCACAGGGGGTTGGCCGGGTTGAGCCGCTCGGCGGCCCGGTGGCCGTTCTGCCGCCCGGTCCCGTCGAACCTGCTGGGGTACGCGGCCGTCTGCTCGTCCGTATCGCGCACCGTCACTCCGCCTCGACCAGGACGTCGTTCATGCCGTCGCCCTCACGCCAGTTCCTGAGCAGCTCGTGGAAGGCGACAGGCCCGTCGCCGAAGGACTCGCTGCGCGCCCGTGGCTTGCCCTCGTTGTTGTAGTACCCGGGGGTGCACTCCGCCTGGAACGCGTGCAGGCTCGGCGCCTTCTGACGGATCGTGGCCACCCACTCCTCCTGTGCCTCGACGGTGGGCTCGATGTGCCTGGCCTTGCGCCTGTACGACTCGGCGACGACCTCGGCGACGTGCGTGGCCTGCTCGTCCAGGATGTGGACGTAGTTGACGGAGCTGGCGTTCTGCAGCGGTCCGAGCTGGAAGAAGTTCGGGAAGCCGTGGCTGTAGAACCCGTGGAGCGTCTTCGGGCCTTCGGCCCAGGACTTCAGCAGAGGCACTCCGCCACGCCCGTACACCGGGAGCTTCCCGGACATCACACCGGAGATACCGACCTCGAACCCCGTCGCGAAGATGATGCAGTCGACCTCGTACTCGACTCCGCCGACCACCACGGTGTTCCGGGTGATGCGCTCGACCCCATGGCTGTCCGCGGTGTCGACGAGGGTGACGTTCGGACGGTTGAAGGTCTGGAGGTAGTGGTCGCTGAACGTGGGGCGCTTGCACATGTAGCGGTACCAGGGCTTGAGCTTCTCGGCGGTCTCACTGTCCTCGACGACGGCATCGACGCGCGCGCGGATCTCGTTCATCTTCTGGAAGTCGGCGATCTCGTACGCCTTTTCGCGTTCCTCGGCCGGAACGTCCGCGTACGCATCGGTCGGGATGAGCTTCTCCTGGAGGCGGGCCGTGCTGGTCCAGGCGTCGTTCACCAGGTCCTCGTCGACCGCCTTGCCGGTGACGACCTCGAGGAAGTTCTCCATCCGCTGCCGCTGCCAGCCGGGCTGGAGCGACTTCGCCCAGTTCGGGTCGGTGGGCCGGTTGTCGCGGACGTCGACCGAGGAGGGCGTGCGCTGGAACACGTACACCTGCCGCGCGTCGGCTCCGAGGTGCGGCACGACCTGGATGGCCGTGGCGCCTGTACCGATGAGTGCCACGCGCTTGTCGGCGAGCCCCGCCAGGCCGCCGTCCTGGTCGCCTCCGGTGTACTCGTAGTCCCAGCGGCTGGTGTGGAACGTGTGGCCCTCGAAGGTCTCTATGCCCGGGATGCCGGGCAGCTTCGCCTGGCTGAGCGTCCCGCTGGACACCACCACGTAGCGGGCCCTGATGTGGTCTCCACGGTCCGTGGTGACCGTCCACTCCGACGCGCCGTCGTCCCAGCGCAGTTCGGTGGCCTCGGTCTGGAAGCAGGCGTCGGCGTAGAGGTCGAAGTGCCGTGCGATCGCCTGTGAGTGCTCGCGGATCTCCTCACCCGGCGCGTACTTCCACTTGGGGACGTAGTCGACCTCCTCCAGCAGGGGCATGTAGGTGTAGGAGTCGATGTCGCAGTGGATGCCCGGATACCGGTTCCAGTACCAGGTACCGCCGAAGTCCCCGCCCTTCTCGATCACCCGGATCGACTCGACGCCTGCCTGGCGCAGCCGTGCGGCGGCGAGGAGACCGCCGAATCCACCGCCGATGATCACTGCGTCGACCTTGTCCCGCAAGGGTTCCCGCGTGAAGTGCGGGTTGGCGTGGGGGTCGGCGTCGTAGTAGCCGAACTCACCGGCGGCACGCCGGTACTGGGCACTGCCGTCGGGCCGGATCCGCCGGTCGCGCTCCGCGCGGTACTTCAGCCGCAGCTCTTCGGGGTCGAAGCCCAACTCCTGCGCGTCGGGGGCGGGCGAGGTGTGGGGGGAGGGCATACAGGGCCTCATTCCTCTTGGGGTGGGATCAGGGCTGCCGGCGCCGTCGTGCGGCCGCCGAAGCGCCGCACGTTCGTGCGGCGGTCGTGGGCCAGGGCTCGCGAAGTGCCCGGCACCGGCGGAGGGCTTCCGTGCCGGCCGGGGGCGTGGAGCGGTCCGAGGGAGGGGTGGCGCACCGGACGGGCGTGCTGCGTCCTCGCAGGCTACGAGGGTCTGCGTCTGAGGGTGCCCATGAGTAACTCACTTCGGTTCCTACGGGACTTGCGACGTGTCCCGCACCTGGAATTGCATAGTACACATGATGTGGTTGATGCATATCGCGACGATGGGGGAAGTGGCGGAAGGTGTCCGGAAACGATCTGACGACAGGCGGTGCGCGCGGATGCGGCCGGCCGGGGGCGCGCACGGCTCGCCGGACCGGTTCCGCCCGCCTTCGGCGGAGGCGCTCCGTCCGAGGCTGGCGGAGGTGGGGCCGGCCCGAATGTGACGGCCCGTCCGGCGGGTCGCCCCGGCCCGCCCGCACGGCGTCGTCGGGCGGGAGGCCGCCCCGGCCCGTGCGTGCGGGTGAGGTGCTCAGACCGCGGACCAGCCGTTGTCGACGGGAAGGATCGCCCCGTTGATGTTGCTCGCCGCGTCGGACGCGAGGAATACGATCGCCGCCGCCTGCTCCTCCGCCTGGGCGGGCGAGCCGACGTTGCCCATGTAGGGGGCGAGGGCGGCCGGGCCGTGGGCGCCCCGGTCGGCCTCGACCCGGATGTTGGTGATGGTGCCGCCGGGTGCGATGGCGTTGGAACGGATGCCCTTGTCGCGGTACATGACCGCCAGTGACTTGGTCAGGCCGGCGATGCCGTGCTTGGACGCCGTGTACGCGGCACCCGCCGCGCTGCCCCTCAGTGAGGCCTCCGAAGCGGTGAAGACGACGGCGCCCTTCCCGGCGGCGAGCATGTGCGGCAGCACCGCCCGTGTGAGGCGGAACGGGGCCGTGAGGTTGATGCCGATGACCCGCTCCCACTCGTCGTCGCCGGTGTCGGCCGCCGCCGACATGCTGTCCATGATCCCGGCGTTGTTGACGAGGACGTCTATCCCGCCGAACTCCTCCACCGCCGTCTCCGCGACCCGGTCGACCACGGCCTGGTCCCGGAGGTCGCCGATCACGGTCACCGCGGTGCCGCCGGCCTGCTTCGCCTCCTCGGCGACGGCGCGGGCGGCCGCGTCGTCCACATCGGCGATCACGACTCGCGCGCCCTCCTTCGCGAACAGCAGGGCGGTGGCCCGGCCGATGCCCGATCCGGCGCCGGTGACGATGACGCTGCGGCCGGGGCCGCTGGTGGTGACGCTCACGTGATGCTCCTCGCGTTCGGTGACAGGGCAAGCACGCTACCTTTAATGGCGGTCAGTGCCAAAGTGGCGAAGGGTGCCAGGAAAAAAATGGCTACGATGGGCGCAGCCGGAAGGAAGGTGGCCGAAAACCGTGGAAACCGCGCGCGTCGGAGAGACGCAGGACCCTGCCTCGGTCGCCGCAGGAACCCGTCTCGGGCGCCCTCCTCTGACGGAACGCCGCAAGGCCGCCACCCGGCTGGAGATCGCCCGCGAAGCCGTACGTCTCTTCGCCGCACGGGGGGTGGCCGCGACGACCGCCGACGAGATCGCCGCCGCCGCGGGAATCTCGCAGCGGACGCTGTGGCGCTACACCTCGTCGAAGGAACTGTGCGTCAGCCCGCTGCTGACCTACGCGCTCGACTTCGTCACCGCGCTCATGAGGTCGTGGCCGCGCGACCGGCCGCTGGTGGAGGCCGTCGTCGGGACCCCGTCCTCGCTCCCGGACGCGTCGGCTGACACCGACACGGAAGCGCTGCGCGACCTGGTCCTGCTCACCCGCACCGAGCCCGGGCTGCGCGCCGTATGGCTGCAGGTCCACCACGACGCGGAGCTGGTCTTCGCCGAGGTCTTCGCCGAGCGGACGGGGCGCGGGCCGGACGACCTCGAGCCGCGGGTGCAGGCGACCCTCCTGAACGGCGCGCTCCGCATCGCGGTCGAGCAGTGGGCGTGGGGTGCCGACCCGCAGCCGGCTTCCCTGTCCCGCACCATCCACCACGCGCTGGGCATCGCCCGGTCAGGGCTGTCCGGCTGATCGGCTGCTCCCACCCGCGACCGGGGGTTTTCGACGTGTCCGGTCGCGCCGCTCGTCGTTGACCAGGGCATGAACCTGCGGCCCATGTCCCTCGCGCTCGTCGCCCTGCTGAGTACGGCCGGCTGCGTCTCCGTCCAGGCCGAAGCGGAGAAGCCGGCGCCCGTGGCCTCCGTGCGTTCCGGCAACGTCCCTGCCGCTCAGGCGTCGACGGCGCACACCGAGCCTCCGGCCGTCCATGACGCTCTGGGGAAGGCCGAGCAGGAGCCGGAGCGCGCGGGCGGGAAGAAGCGGAAGCGGAAGGGGGCGTCCGCGCCGGCGCGGGCTGCGGGCGCGGACGCGCCACCGGCCCGCACGGAGGCCCGGAGCCGGCCGGGACGAGCGGTTCCCGCCCGTCCCGAACCGCCGCGCCGCGCGGGCGTGCCACGCCGGGCCCAGCCGCGGCAGACGTACGACATGCGCACCCTCTGCGCGACGGGCCAGGGGGTCGCTTCCGCCGAAGTGGTCGACCTGTGCCGCACGACTTACGGCCGTTGACCGGGGTCGGGACGGCGCGCGGCACCGCGCCGCCCGACCATTGGCCGACCCCTGGTACACATTTACGAGGATGAAGTGTGCCAATGGCTCAGTGCGGCGGCCAACTGTTGAGCCAACAGCCGAGGGCGTGGTGTGATGGCCACGTCGATGGCGCTGCGGATTCCGTGGCGCCCTTTTTCATGAGAAGGGGCGGGAAGCTGTGCTGAAGAGGGCGTTCGTGGCTCCGGATCCGGGGCGGCTGCGGCTGCGCCACGCGACCAGGGCCGTCCTCGGTATCGGACTGGCCGTCGCCGTGTGCGGGCTGGCCGGGCACTCACTCGTCGGTGCCGTCACCGGTGGGCTCGCGGCGCTCCTGGCCCTCTTCACGGTGACCGACCCCACCGTGCGGGGGCAGGCGGTCACGACCGCGCTCCTTCCCGTGGCGGGGCTTCCCGTACTCGCCCTGGCCGCCGTACTGCACGACCTTCCCGTGGCGCGTGATCTGGCCTTCCTCGCGGTCATGGGTGCGGGCGTCTACGCCCGGCGGTGGGGGCCGCGCGGTCACTCGCTCGGGGTGTTCGCCTTCATGGCGTTCTTCATCACCCAGTTCCTCCACACCCTGCCGGGGCAGCTGCCCGAGCTGTACTCCGCGGTCCTGCTCTCGCTGCTCGTCGCGTCAGCCGTTCGCTTCGGCCTCTGGTGCTACGAGCGACGGCTGCCCGTCGCGACCGTCCTCGCGCCGGTGGCCGCACGGGGGCTTGCCCGGGCGACCACCCGCCAGGCGGTCCAGGCGACGGCGGGCGGAGCCCTCGCGCTGCTGGCGGGCCAGTTCCTCTCCGGAGAGCGTTGGTACTGGGCCGTGGGTGCGACCTGGTGGGTCTTCGTCAACACGACGTCCCGGGGAGAGACGCTGGTCCGTGGATTCCGCCGGGTGCTGGGGACGCTGGCAGGCATCCCCGTCGGGCTGCTCGTCATCGCTCCGCTGCACGGTTCGGCCCTGCCCTCCGCGGTTCTGGTGGCGCTCGGAGTCTTCGGGATCTTCTACTCCGCGGCCGTCTCGTACACCTGGATGATGTTCTCGGTGACGGTCGTGGCGGGGACGCTCTACGGGCTGCTCGGCGTCCTCGATCCCGCGCTGCTCGCGCTGCGCCTCGTGGAGACCGGCGTCGGGGCGCTCGGCGCGATGGTGGCGGTGCTCCTCGTCCTGCCGGTCACCACCCATGCCACGACCGACGCCTGGATCCAGCGTGCCCTGCGCTGCGTGCACACCTGCACCGGGGAGGCCGCCGCACGGCTCGCCGGCTCGGCGACCGCCGACCCCGCTCCCCGTGTCGCCGAACTGGAAGCGCTCCTCGGGCGCGTGCGGCTGTCGCTCGGCCCGCTCGTACACCCGCTGAGTCCGTTCCGTGCCCGTAAGGCACGGGCCGGGCAGGTGCTCGCGCTGCTCGACGTCTGCGTACGCGAGGTGCGGGGTCTGGCCTCCGTCGCGGCGGACCCGGAGGCGTCCCACGACGCCCGGCTGGCCGCTGCCTGCTGGCGCGTGGAAGCCTCGGTCGAGGCGCTGACGACGCGTGTACGGAGGTACCGGGCGGCGGCCGGCGCCGGCGTCCTGCCGCCCGTCCATGTCGCCGAACCCGCCCTTGCCCATCTCCACAGCCTGGAAAGGGCGCTCGCCGAACTCGCCGTGCCCCTGCACAGCTCGCCGCGCGCTCCGCTGGTCGGCGCCTGACCGGTCCTTCCCGTCGACGGTTTTGGTCTGGACCAAAAATCGCTGCCTGCTACCGTCGGCCGGGAAGATCGTGACGGACGTGAAGAGGGGTAGCGCGATGGGCGCCGACCACGCAAAGCGGGCATTCATAGGGTCGTTCACCTCGGCGGGCGGCCGGGGCATCAGCGTCGCCGCCGTCGACCGGGACACCGGGGCGCTGTCCGTCCTCGCGTCCACGGACGCCGTGGCCGATCCGTCCTTCCTCGCGGTGGGCCGCGCTCCCGCGACGGGCGACACCGTGCTGTACACGGTCAGTGAGACCTCCGACGGCGCCGCCGCGGCGTTCGGTATCGGCGACGACGGCACACCCCGGCTGATCGGGGAGGTGCGGCCGGTCGACGGGAGCAGCCCCACCCATCTGGCCCTCGCCGCAGGACATCTGCTCACGGCCAACTACGGCTCCGGCAGCGTCACCGCGCTGCCCGTGCGCGACGACGGCTCACCCGGCCCTGCGGTCCGCCTCCTGGAACACGAGGGGCGTGGTCCTGACGACGGCCGCCAGTCGGGCCCGCACGCGCACCAGGTGCTGGCCGACCCGTCGGGGAGCTGGGTGCTGAGCGTGGACCTGGGTACGGATTCCGTACGTGTCTGCGCCCTCGACCCCGACACCGGCTCCCTGCGGCTGCACGCCGAGACGGCGCTGCGGCCGGGGACCGGACCGCGCCATCTCGCCTTTCACCCGTCCGGGGGACACGCCTACGTCCTGAACGAGCTGGAACCGACCGTCACCGTGTGCCGCTGGGACGCGGCCGGAGGCCTGCTCGAACCGCTGGGGGAGACGCAGGTGCTGCCGCACGACTACGACGAAGGCGATGCCGTGCGTACGTACCCGTCGGAGGTGGTGGTCTCGCACGACGGCCGGTTCCTGTGGACCGCCAATCGCGGGCACGACAGCATCTCCGTCCTCACGCTCGACGAGACGGCCGAGAAGCCCGTCCTGGCCGCGGCCGTGGGCTGCGGCGGACGCTGGCCCCGCGATCTCACCCTCGACCCCACCGGCCAGTGGCTGTACGCCGCCAACGAGCACTCCGGAAACGTCAGCTGGTTCGCCGTGGACGCGGAGACGGGAATCCCGGCGCACGCGGGCTCCGTCGAGGTCCCGGCCGCCTCCTGCGTGGTCTTCGGCTGACACCTGCCCCACCGTGCGGGGAACGCTCACACGGATCGGACGTACGGGCAACGGTGGCAGATGCCCCGTGACGGCACGGGGCGCGGACAGGACGGAACCGGTCCGCGCCCCGTCGTCCGGGCACGGGTGCGGCGCGGATCAGTGCGCCTGGGCTCCCTGCGGCGTCGCCGGGGTGATCCCCAGAGTCGTCGCGTACAGCGAGAGCACGAGCTTGCCGATGGCCGGGTAGGCGCCGAGCGGCTCGGCGGTCGCGCAGCCGGCCTCCTTCGCGGCGGCGTCCAGCAGCCCGGCGTCGATCTCCGGACCCACCAGGTACGGCGCGAGCGCGAGCTGTGCGGAGCCGGAGTTCTGCAGCTGTGCCGCGATCGAGGCGACCGAGCCCTCCACGTCCAGGGCCGCGGCCATCACCGGCACGGCGAGACGGGCGGCCAGCAGCATGCCGGTGATCCCGGCGGCCTGCACGGCCTCCTCGCCGCCCACCGTGGCCAGCACGATGCCGTCGGCCGCGGTCGCCACGGTGAACAGCCTCGCGCGGTCGGCGCGCGCCAGACCGGCCTCCGAAAGGCGTACGTGCAGCGCTTCGGCGAGCAGCGGGTGCGGGCCCAGGACGTCGGTCAGCTCGGCCTGCGTCCCGCTGTCCATGACCGCTTGCCGTATGCGCCGGATCAGGGCGCTGTCCGGCCCCGCGAGCAGCGGCACCACGACGGCGGACGGGCCCGAGGGCTCGGCGACCTCGCGGCCCGCCGCGGTGGCCTGCTCGTAGCGCGCGATGCGCTCGGCGGCGGCATGGGTGAGTACGGAGGTCAGCGTGGGATATTCGGCGTCGTCGCCGTCGAGATAGCCGATCTGGGCATTCAGGCCGGGCAGCTCGGAACGGGCGATGCTGATCACTTCCTCGGCCAGGCTGCGCGAGGCCGGGGAAGGGGTACCGGGAAGGGCAAGAACGAGCGCGGCAGCGCCCTCAGGTGCGACCACGGGCTCCGGGCGGCGGTGCCGTCCGGACTGGCGAGGTCGCGGCATTCGTACAGGCAGGCCGGAAGCGGGCCCAGTGGGGGTGCTCATGGCGCCGCATGCTACTGGTTTTGGGTGCCCCTCTGTTCGGGGAGGGGGCGGCAAGGCGTTATCTGTCCGTATATGTCTGTTGAGCGGCATAGCAGGCGACTGACCTGCTCTGTCCGGACAGCTGATCGCTCGAATCGCCTACGTTACTCCCGGTACGAACAGCAGGGACGGGTGGGGTGGCAGTCGCAGTCCCGGGCCGGCGAGGGTTCGGGCGATCTCCAGCGCACCGTGCAGCGGGTCACCCGCCGCGGGGACCACGCGGGCCTGCGGGACCTGCTGGGCCAGCTCCCTGTGCAACGGCCCGAGAAGGGGCTCGCCCATGCGGAACAGCCCACCGGTCAGAGCGACTTCGCAGCCCTCGGGACGGGAGTCGTCGGGGCGGGGGCACACCGCGGCCGCGGCTTCGGCGATATGCGCCGCCGCCTCCCGCAGGATCCCCGCCGCGACCTCGTCGTCGAGGGCACAGGCCGCGACCTCGGGGGCGAAGGAGGCCAGCAGTGCGGGACGGTCCGTACGCGGATAGAGCAGGCCCGGAAGGCCGGTGACCGGTCCGAAGGCCGCCTCGAGCCGTGCCAGCAGCGCCGGCGAACCACCGCGCCGGCCGTCGTGGGCCCGCATCGCCGCATCGAGCCCCGCCCGGCCGATCCAGGCGCCGCCGCCGCTGTCGCCCAGCAGATGCCCCCAGCCGTCAGCCCTGCGCCACGTCCTCAGGTCGGTGCCGAGCGCGATCATGCCGGTACCGCCCGCGACGACCGCTCCGGGCCGCTGCCCCAGAGCCCCGGCGTACGCGGTCACGGCGTCGGCGGCCAGGGCCACACGCCTTACGCCCAGCGCGTCGGCCAGGGCGTCCGGCAGCCGGGCGCGCAACTGGTCCCCGAGGGTCGCCATCCCCGCGGCCCCGATCGCGGCGGCGGCGACGGCCGCCCCGGAACCCGTCTGCTCCAGCAGCCGGCGGACGGCGGGCAGCAACTGCTCCAGCAGGTGCCCGGCGTCGATGCCGTCCGCGCCCGTGCGTACCGGTTCGGCGCAGACGGTGGTGAACGCCGGGTGCCGTGCGTCCACCGGCCCGAGCGCCACCCGCAGCCCTGACCCGCCCGAGTCGACGCCGAGGACGAGGGCGTCAGCGGTCACGGCGCCACCGGTCGGCTCGGTCACCGGGAGCAACGGGCACCGCTGCCTGCGGACGAACGCCTGCGCGACCTCATGGATGGACTCCGGGGGAGTGGAGGACTGACGACGACCGGCACCCTACCGCTCAGCCTCGTCCTACGGGGGACCGCATGATCAATCGGTGCCGTGTAGGCCGGTAGAGTGACGGTCGTGGCAGCGCGACCGTTGAGCGAACTTGTGGAGCCCGGCTGGGCCGAGGCGTTGGGGCCGGTGGCCGGCCGGGTCGCCGCGATGGGCGACTTCCTCCGCGCGGAGATCGGGGCGGGCCGCACCTATCTCCCGGCGGGGAAGAACGTACTCCGCGCCTTCCAGCAGCCCTTCGACGACGTGCGCGTCCTGATCGTGGGTCAGGACCCCTATCCGACACCGGGCATGGCCATCGGGCTCAGTTTCGCGGTGGCGCCCGACGTGCGACGCCTGCCGGGCAGCCTGGAGAACATCTTCAGGGAACTGCACTCCGATCTCGGGCTTCCCCGGCCTTCCAACGGAGACCTGACGCCTTGGACGCAGCAGGGTGTGCTGCTGCTCAACAGGGCGCTGACCACAGCGCCCGGCAAACCCGCCGCCCACCGTGGCAAGGGCTGGGAAGAAGTGACCGAGCAGGCGATTCGTTCCCTGGCAGCACGGGGCAAGCCGATGGTGTCCGTGCTGTGGGGGCGGGACGCGCGCAATGTGCGGCCGCTCCTCGGCGACCTCCCCGCGATCGAATCCGCCCATCCTTCCCCGATGTCGGCGGACCGTGGTTTCTTCGGCTCGCGCCCCTTCAGCCGCACCAACGAGTTCCTGGAGCGCGCCGGGGAACAACCGGTGGACTGGCGTCTGCCGTGAGCGGTGCCCGGATCGGAGCCGGCCGTCGGCGGGCTCCGGCCGCAGATGTGATCAGCCCGGGAGCCGGGAGTCCGTCTCGCGGGCAGCTCCGCGAGTGCCGTTGCCCGTAGCCACCGACGCTTCGGTGACCGTCGGAGCGGCTGCGATCCGCGGCTTCCGGAGGGTGAAGGCCAGCAGCCCGCCCACGACGGAGGCGGCACCGCCGACCGCCATGGCGGTGCGCAGGCCGTCGGCGACGTCCGCGATCGCAGGAGTGGCGCCGGGGTTTCCGGGGAGGCCCGCGGCAGCCAGCGCGACGAGCAGCGCGAGACCGGCCGCGCCACCGATCTGCTGAGAGGCGGAGGCCAGCGCGGAGGCGATACCGGCCTCCTGCGGGGCGACGCCGGTCGCCGCGCAGACGAACATGGCGGGGAAGGTGACACCGCCGCCCACGCCCCAGATGATCAGGCCCGGGACCAGGGCCCAGAAGGAGGCGTCGGCGGACATGGCGAGTGCCAGCATGATCATGCCGACGCCGTTGACGAACATGCCGGTGAAGAGGGTGGCCCTCGGCCCCCACTTGCCGAGAAGCGCCCCGGCCGGCTTCAGCGAGGCGGCCATCGAGATGACGGTCAGCGGTACGAACGCCAAACCGGCCTCCAGCGCGTCGTAGGACAGCACGCCCTGGAGGTAGTTGGTGAGGATGTAGTACGAGCCGCCCAGGGCGCTCTGGAAGACCAGGATGATCAGGACAGCCGTTACGAGGCTGCGGTTGCTGAACAGCCGCATCGGGACGAGCGGGCTCTTCGTCCTGTTCTCGGCCAGGACGAAGACCGCGAGGATCACGGCACCGGCCACGATCGAACCGACGCCGCGCAAGGAGCCCCAGCCGGCCTCCGGGCCGCTGACCAGGCCGAGCACGAGCAGCGAGGAACCAGCGGTGGCCAGGATCGCACCGCGGGCGTCGAAGCCGCCTTGTCCACCGGCCGGACGCCCGTCGGGGGCGAGCGTGCCAGGAGCCACGACAGCCGCGAGGAGCGCCGGCGGGACGAGGACGAACAGCACCCACTCCCAGCCCCATGTCTGAGTGAGTACGCCGCCGAGCAGCGCACCGGCGGCGAGACCACCGCTGCCGCAGGCGCCCCACAGAGCGAGAGCCTTGTTGCGTTCCGGGCCCTCGGCGAACCGGGTGTTGATCAGGGTCAGGGTGGCGGGCGTGAGCAGAGCGGCGCCGAAGCCCTGGACCGCACGGGCGGCGATGAGGGGGCCCGGGCTGTCGGCGAAGCCTCCCAGGAGGCAGGAGAGGCCGAAGATCACGAGGCCGAGGATGAACATGCGGCGGCCTCCCAGGCGGTCGGCCATCCGGCCGCCGAAGAGCAGTAATCCACCGAAGGCCACGGCGTAGGCGCTGACCACCCACTGCAAGGACCGGGTCGTGAAGCCGAGCGAACTGCCGATCTCCGGCAGCGCGACGAACACGATGTTGTAGTCGACGGCAACGATGAACTGGGCGAACGCCAGCAGCGCGAGCATCAGCCCGGTTCGCTGGGCCGGCGGGGTTGACGAGGTGACCATCAGGTCCGACTCCCCTTTTGAGTACACAGCATGGATTAACTACACGGTGTGTAGTGACTGAACGGAGACTAGTAGGTCAACGCTGTATTGTGTCAAGGGTGGAAAATCAGGCACCGAATCGCCGAGCCCGTCTCCGAGCCGAAACCAGCGCGGAGATCAAGACGATTGCCCTCGAGCTCATGGCCGCGAGGGGACCGGACGCCATCACCCTGCGTGCCATCGCCCGCGAGATGGGCATGACGGCAGGAGCCATCTACGGTTACTACGCCACTCGCGACGACCTGATCACGACGCTGATCAGGGATGTGCACACGTCGCTCATCGACACCCTTGAAGCTGCCCGTGATGCGGCGTCCCGTGATGATCCGGCCGGCCGCATCCTGTCCTGGGCGCGGGCATTCCGGGATTGGGCGCTCGCCAACCCCGAGGGATTCAGGCTCATCTACGGCGATCCTGTGCCCGGTTACGTGGCCCCCGACGGTGGGGCGGCACCCGAGGCGGAGCGGCGCACCTGTTCGGGACTCACCGGCCTCATCGCCGCTGTCTGGCCGCAGGCCGAACCCCTGCAACCACTGGGCGACTACCGGTGGTCCGACTTCGACGCGCACCTGGTGGCCATGGTTCGGGACCAGTTCCCCGGTCTGCCCCCCGCGGCGGTCGCACTCGCCCTGCGTGTGTGGGGGCGCCTCCACGGAATGGTCGCCCTCGAGGTGTACGGCCACTTGCGGCACCAGACATCGGAGCCCGAGAAGATCCATCGCACCGAAATGCTCGACCTCCTCTCGTCGTTGGGGCTGACGCCACGGGGGTGAGGTCCTCCGGGCGGCCGCCCGGCGAATCGTCGCGGCCGTCGATCCGGACATGGACCTGCGGGTGCCCGCGGACGCGGGCCGACCGCTTTCCGTCGGCACGTGCATGCCGCCGCGGGTGGGGGAGCGAGGCACGGACGGGCCGTGCGCCGCATCGAGGGTCCGACCGGGTGGCGCGCTGCGGCACGGATGGACCGCACGCGGGACATCGCCCGAATGGTTACCCGCCGCCGGGCGGTGCGGCTGCTAGCGTCCCCACTCCACCGGACCGGCAGGCCCGGCTGCAGCCGTTGCCGCGGCAGAAGCGGCAGAGGAGTGGTGTCCCATGCGTGTCCTCCTGGTCGGCGCGGGGGGTGTGGGTACGGCGATCACCAGGATCGCGGCCCGCCGGCCCTTCTTCGAGCACATGGCTGTCGCCGACTACGACCGCGGCCGGGCGGAGAGCGCCGTCGCCGCCCTCGGGGAAAGCGGCGCCCGTTTCAGCGCAGTCGGGCTGGACGCCTCGGACCGGGCAGCCGTGCGCGCCGCCCTCGAGGAACACCGCTGCGACGTGCTGCTCAACGCCACCGACCCCCGCTTCGTCATGCCCTTGTTCGAGGCGGCCCTCGCCCACGGCGCGCACTACCTCGACATGGCCATGTCCCTGTCCCGCCCGCATCCGTCCCGCCCGTACGAGCAGTGCGGCGTCAAGCTCGGGGACGCGCAGTTCGACCGGGCGGCCGAGTGGGAAGCCGCCGGACGTCTCGCACTGGTCGGCATGGGGGTGGAGCCCGGCCTCTCGGATGTGTTCGCCCGATACGCCTCCGACGAGCTCTTCGACGAGATCGAGGAGATCGGAATCCGCGACGGCGCCGATCTGACGGTGGAGGGCTACGACTTCGCCCCGTCCTTCAGCATCTGGACGACCATCGAGGAGTGTCTGAATCCACCGGTCGTCTACGAGGAGGGGCGGGGCTGGTTCACCACCGCCCCCTTCAGCGATCCGGAGGTCTTCGACTTCCCCGAAGGTATCGGCCCCGTCGAGTGCGTCAACGTCGAGCACGAGGAGGTGCTGCTCGTCCCGCGTTGGCTGAAGGCCCGGCGCGTCACGTTCAAGTACGGGCTGGGTGACGAGTTCATCGGGGTGCTGCGCACGCTCCACAAGCTGGGCCTCGACCGTACGGACCCCGTGTCCGTGAAGAGCGGTGCCGGCGACGCCAGGGTCTCGCCCCGTGACGTGGTGGCCGCGTGCCTGCCCGACCCGGCCGGACTCGGTGAGCGGATGCACGGGAAGACGTGTGCGGGCACCTGGGTGAAGGGCAGCAAGGACGGGCGGCCCCGAGAGGTCTACCTGTACCACGTGGTCGACAACCAGTGGTCGATGCGCGAGTACGGCTCCCAGGCCGTGGTCTGGCAGACGGCGATCAACCCCGTCGCCGCTCTCGAACTCGTCGCGGGCGGTGTCTGGGGCGGCAGCGGAGTGCTGGGGCCGGAGGCCATGCCGCCCCGGCCGTTCCTCGACCTGCTGACCGAGTACGGCGCACCGTGGGGCATGCGCGAGCAATGACCGGCCTCGCTGCCGGCCGGTGGACGTCTCGCCGGACGTGCGCAGCTGGAAGTAGCTCAATAGCATGTGGAAGGAAATATTCCGCCTTCACTTTCAGGCCTGTGACCCGAGCGAGGGAGCATGGCAGAGGACCGTGCCGGATCAGCACCACCGGCAAGCTTGAAGCCGAATGCGATCGGCTTCGTCGACGCACTGGTCATCGGACTGAACGCCACGTCCCCCGCCTACTCGGTGGCGGCCGTGATCGGCCCGATCGTCGCGCTCGTCGGCATCTACGCACCAGGGGTGCTGTTCGCCTCCTTCGTGCCGATGCTCCTCATCGCTTCGGCCTTCTACTACCTGAACAAGGTCGACCAGGACTGCGGGACGACGTTCTCCTGGGTGACGCGCGCCATGGGGCCCTGGACCGGATGGCTCGGTGGCTGGGCGATCGCGATGACCGGTGTGCTCGTGGTGGGGTCACTGGCGGACATCGCCGTCAGCTTCGGACTGCTGGCCGTCGGACTCGACAGCTGGGCCGAGAACACATTCGTCCGCCAGCTGCTCACCGTGCTTCTGATCGTCGTGATGACCGGTCTGTGCGTCATCGGGACCGAGCTGTCGGCCAAGGTTCAGAACGTCCTGATCCTGGCCCAGGTGGCGTTCCTCCTCGTGTTCGTGATCGTCGCGCTCTACCGCGTCTACGCGGGCACGACGTCCTTCGACTCCGTCAGACCCTCGGCCGAGTGGCTCAACCCCTTCGGAGCGGGCGGCGCGGCCCTGACGAGTGGTCTGTTGCTGGGAGTGTTCATCTACTGGGGCTGGGAATCGGCCGTCAACCTCACCGAGGAGGTCGAGAACTCCGCGACCGCGCCCGGAAAGGCCGGTGTGTGGTCGACCGTCATCCTGCTGGTGACCTACCTGTCCGTCGGCTTCGCGGTCGTCGCGTTCGCCGGAACGGCGTATCTGGTGGAGAACGCCGACGAGGAGGAGTTCATCTTCGCCCTGCTCGCCCGCGAGGTGATGGGGGGCTGGGACTGGATCGTGCTGCTCGCCGTCGCGACATCGGCGCTCGCCTCGACCCAGACCACCATCATCCCGGCGTCGCGCACCGCGCTGTCCATGGCCCGCCGCCACGCGCTGCCCGCCCATTTCGCCCGTATCAGCCCGCGGTTCCGGACCCCCGACGTGAGCACGTGGTGGGTGGCCGCCATCGCCATCGCCTGGTATCTCGTCGTCAGCCAGATCAGTGAGAACGCACTCTTCGACTCGCTGACCGCACTGTCCCTGCTCATCGCCTTCTACTACGCGCTCACCGGCGTGGCGTGCGCGGTCTACTACCGCCGCCATCTGACCGAGAGCGTGCGCAACTTCTTCCTCATCGGCCTCGGTCCGGTGGTCGGCGCCGGTCTGCTGACCTGGCTGCTCGTCCGGTCGGTCATGGATATGTCCGACCCGGCGAACTCCTACAGCGGAACCTCCTGGTTCGGGCTGGGTCCCCCGCTCGTCATCGGCATCTGCATCAGCCTCATCGGTGTGGTGATCATGGTGGTGCAGCGGTTCCGGTCGCCATCCTTCTGGGCCGAACGCCGAAGTGTGGTCGACCCCGACCTCGTACACGGCAAGGAGCCCTGAGATGTCCGTGGTACTCGGGTACGACGAGTCGCCGGGCGCCGCGCGTGCCCTGCGGGCGGCGATCGAGGTGGCCGCCGCATTCGGCGAGCGGCTCGTCCTGGTCTACGGGGCGGCGCCGCCCGGTCCGACCGGTGAGGAGTACCGCGCCCACTACGAGGCCATCCGCCAAGCCGGCCGTGCGGGGCTGGAGCACGCGGTCGCCTCGGCCGAGGAGGCCGACGTTCCGACCACGGTCGAGGTCATCGACATGAGTCCGGCGCAGGCGCTGATCGAAGCCGCCTCGCGTCACGGAGCGAGGGTCATCGTGGTGGGCAGCTGGGGCGAGAGCCCGATGCGGGGGGCGCTGCTCGGCTCCACCCCGCACAAGCTCCTGCATCTGTCGACCGTTCCGGTGCTCTGCGTGCCGACCGAGGTGTGATCCGCCGGGTCAGCCGATCACCGCCGCCCGCACGCACAGCACGTCCGGCAGATGCGAGACGAGCTGCTGCCAGCTGTCGCCGTCGTCCGCGCTCGCGTACACCTCGCCGTTGCGATTGCCGAAGTAGACGCCGGCCGGGTCGGCGTCGTCCGTGCAGAGCCCGTCGCGCAGCACCGTGCCGTAGTGGTCGCCGTCCGGAAGGCCCCGCGTCAGAGGCTCCCAGGTCTCGCCCGCGTCCCGTGTGCGGTACACCCGGCAGCGGTGACCTGCTGGGACACGGTCGGCGTCGGCGTTGATCGGGAAGACGTAGAACGTGTCCGCGTGATGCGGGTGCGCGGCGGCGGCGAAACCGAAGTCCGAGGGCAGGCCGGTACCGACGTCCTTCCAGCGCTTCCCCCCGTCGTCGCTGCGGAACACGCCCCAGTGGTTCTGCAGGTACAGGCGGTCGGGATCGGCCGCGTCCCGGGTGACCTTGTGCACGCACTGGCCGAACTCGGGATCGGGGTCCGGCAGGAAGACGGCGGAGACACCCTTGTTGGAGGGATTCCAGCGCTCACCGCCGTCCTCGGTGCGGAACACGCCGGCGGTGGACACTGCGACGGTCACCGCCCGGGCGTCCCTCGGGTCGGTCAGGATGGTGTGCAGGCCCTCGCCGCCCCCGCCAGGCACCCACTTGGACCGGGTCGGGTGCTCCCAGAGCGGGCGGACCAGTTCGAAGGACTCACCGCGGTCGTCCGACCGGAACAGCGCGGCCGGCTCGGTCCCCGCGTAGACGACATCGGGGGCCTCCGGACCTGCGGGGTGCAGCTGCCAGACCCGCTCCAGCGACGCGTCGGTGAACTGCGGGAACTTCACGGCAGGTTGCTTCGGCTCCACCCAGCTCGCGCCCAGATCGTCGGAGTGGAAGACGGAGGGCCCCCAGTGCGCGCTGTCCCCGCCGACCAGGAGCCGGGGTGTCTGTCCGCGGGTGTCGATCGCGATCGAGTAGATCGCCTGGGCGTTGAAGTGCGGATCGCCGAACTCCCACGTCCCGCCGCGTCTGCGGCCGAGGAAGAGTCCTTTGCGGGTGCCTACGGTGAGGAGTACATCGGTCATGACAGGACCTCCCGAAACGCCGTTGTGACGGATACGGGCCAGTCTGCACCCCGCCACTGACAACAGCCCGTAGCGACGACACCCGCCCAGGTCACGGCGGTCGTGGGAGGGAGCCATTCACCGGCCGGTCCCGTCCTCCCCGTCGTCCCGTCCGCGAGTCCGGTCAGCAGGCGGGTGGTGCTGTCGAACAACCCCTGCGCGTAAACCTTGGTGAAGATCCGCCCGCACAGCGCGCGGCCCTCGGCCGGGGCGGAGGGCCCGTCCCCCATCCAGCGGGAGACCCGCTCGTCCTGGAACAGGGCGAGGAACTCCTCCTCGTCGGCGGTGTGCAGGGAGCCGGCTCCAGGCGCTCCGTGCGCAGGCGGGAGTCATGCCGCGCCTCCTCAACGCGACGGCGGGGCCGTACTGCTGCGGACCACCAGGCTCGTCGCCAGGTCGACCCGGGTGGTCGCGGGCTGCCTTCCACGGCCCAGGTCGAGGACCAGGCGGGCCGCGGTCTCGGCCATCTCTATGAGGGGCTGGCGCACCGTGGTGAGCGGCGGACCGATCCAGCGGGTGAGCGGCAGGTCGTCGAAGCCGACCACGCTGAGGTCCTCCGGGATCCGCAGCCCCAGCTCGCGCGCGGCCTCGTAGACGCCGAGTGCCTGCAGGTCGTTGCCGGCGAAGACGGCCGTGGGCGGCTCGGGCAGCCGCAGCAGCTCCAGGGCCGCCGTGTAGCCGTCCTCGTGGTTGAACTCGCCTTCGCGGACGAGCTCCGGGTCCATGGGAACACCCGAGGTCTCCAGGGCGGCGCGGTAGCCGTCGAGCCGGGCGCGGCTGCACATCATGCGGGCCGGTCCGCCGATGACGCCGATCCGCCGGTGGCCGAGACCCGTCAGATGGCGGGTGGCGGCAAGGCCGCCCTGCCAGTTGGCCGCACCGACCGAAGGGATGTCGTCCCCCGGGTCACCCGCCGGATCGACGACGACGAAGGGGATGGAGCGGCTGGTCAGCTGGGCACGCTGCGCCGCGTCGAGGTCCGAGAGCACCAGGATCACTCCGGCCGGGCGGCGGGCCAGAACACCGTCCACCCATGTCTGGCCGGGGGTGAGCCGGCCGGCGCTCTCCGAGAGGACCAGGCTCAGGCCCTCGTCCCGGGCGACGTTCTCGACGCCCCGGACGACCTCCATCGCCCAGGCGCTGTCCAGCTCGTGGAAGACCAGGTCGATGAGCTGGGACTGCTGGGAGGCACCACGCCTGCGGCGGTAGCCGTGCCGAAGCAACAGCTCCTCCACCCTCGTGCGCGTACCAGGGGCGACGTCGGCGCGGCCGTTCAGCACTTTCGAAACTGTCGGAGCCGAAACTCCGGCCGCTCGGGCGATCTCTGCCAGCGTGGCGGTGCTCTCCGACGACTCGTCGGAGGACGCCTTCTCCTGTTGGGGCTGGACCTTTGCAGGGCTCATGCATGAATCGTAGCTCGCCCGCCGCCCCGAATACGCGTCTGGGCAAGGTTCGTAAATCCTTGCTCCTACCCTCTTGACTGGCCCGAAACACGACCGTACGGTTCCGGCAACATTCGAGAGGCAAGCCGAAACATTCGACAGAGGGTGCGGTCATGCGGTCGGGGATATTCACTCAGGGCACACGTACTACGAGATGGGCCGCGGCGGGTGCGGCGATGGCCATGGCCGGAGTGCTGGTCGGCTGCGGCTCCGGAGGCAGTGGGAGCGACGGCGGAACCATCACCGCCTACGTCTACGGCGACGACGCGGTCAAGGTTCAGCAGGCGGCGGTCGACACCTTCAACAAGACCTCCAAGGTCAAGGTGAAGCTGGTGTCGGTCCCCGGCACCGACTACGTGAACAAGCTGCGCAGCGCCATGGGATCGCCCAGCGCTCCGGACGTCTTCTTCAACTGGGGCGGCGGCTCCATCAAGCCGTACGTCGACTCCAAGGACCTGGTCGACCTCACGTCGACCATCAAGAACGACGCCACGCTCAAGGACGGCTTCCTTCCATCGATCATGACGGCCGGCAGCCTCGACGGGAAGATCTACGGGGTGCCCATGCGTGGGATGCAGCCCGTGATGCTCTTCTACAACAAGACCCTCTTCGCCGAGCACAAGATCGAGCCGCCCAAGACCTGGGAAGACCTCCAGGCGGCCATCAAGACCTTCAAGGCCGCCGGTATCACCCCCTTCGCGCTCGGCGGCTCCGACAAGTGGCCCGAGCTGATGTGGATGGAATACCTGCTGGACCGGATCGGCGGCCCCGAGGTCTTCAAGAAGATCCAGGACGGCGACACCGAGGGCTGGGGCGACCCGGCGGTGCTCAAGATGGCCCAGACCGTCAAGGAACTGATCGACGAGGGTGCGTTCGGCAAGAACTTCAACTCCGTCGACTACGGGAACGGCGGAGCCCCGACCCTGCTCAACAAGGGCAAGGCCGCCATGCACCTCATGGGCTCGTGGGAGTACTCGACCCAGTTGGGCAAGGCTCCCGAGTTCGCCAAGAAGGACCTGGGCTGGACCGCCTTCCCGACGGTGGCCGGCGGTGTGGGAGACCCCGCGAACGTGGTGGGCAACCCGACCAACTACTGGTCCGTCAACGCCCGGACCAAGCACAAGGACACCGCCGTCGAGTTCCTGAAGGCGATGGCGTCGAAGACCTACGCGCAGGCCCTCGTCGACAACGGTGACGTTCCCACCACGTCCAACGCCGCCTCGATGCTGAGCGGTTCCCCCAACCCGCAGTTCGCCACCGACCAGTACGAAATGGTGCAGAAGGCCCCGAGCTTCACCCTCTCGTGGGACCAGGCACTCGAAGCCCAGTACTCCACGCCACTGCTCACGGAGATCAGCAAGCTGTTCGCCGGCAAGACGACCCCCGAGCAGTTCGTCGAAGCAATGAAGGCCGCAAAGTAACGATGTCCCATCACACTCCGGTCGCGAAGAGGCACGGAGACAGGAAGGCGGCCGTCGGCAACGTCGGCCGCCCGCCGGTCGCCTGGGCCGTCCCCGGCATCCTCTTCTTCGCCGTCTTCGCGATCGTCCCCCTGGCGATCGCCGTCTATCTCTCCTTCTGCGAATGGGACGGGCTCAACTCCCCGACCCTGACCGGCCTGGACAACTGGACCCGGCTGTTCAAGGACTCCGAGTTCGGCCAGGCCGCCTGGCTGAGCCTCCTGCTCACCACGATCAGCTGGGTCTTCCAGACCCCGGTGGCCCTGCTGCTGGGCGTGTGGGCGGCGGGCCGTCAGCGCAGCCGCGCGTTCCTGTCGGCGATCTTCTTCATCCCGCTGCTGCTCTCCACCACCGCGATCGCGATGCTGTTCCACGCCCTGCTGGACCCGAATTTCGGCGTGATCCAGACGATCGGGCCCTGGCTCGGCATCGATCCCAACGTCATGGGATCGTCCACCGGCGCCCTGCTCGTGGTCGCCTTCGTCGGCGGCTGGCAGTTCATGCCCTTCCACACGCTGATCTACCAGGGCGGCGCCCGGCAGATCCCGGAGGTCCTCTACCAGGCGGCCTCCATCGACGGCGCGGGCATGGTGCGGCAGTTCTTCCACATCACGCTGCCCCAGCTGCGCCACACGATGACGACCTCGTCGGTCCTGATGATCGTCGGCTCGCTGACGTACTTCGACACCGTGCTCATCATGACCAAGGGCGGTCCCGGCACGGACACGACGATCCTGCCCTATCTGATGTACCGGACCGGATTCCAGACGTACGACCTGGGCTATGCGGCGGCCATCGCCACCGCACTCGTCGTCGTGGCCACCAGTATCTCGCTGCTCATGGTCCGCCTCAGTGGCTTCGGGTCCATGCGGTCGACCCGGGAAGGTATGTGACGAGATGTCGATCGACACCCGCCCCGCCGCGCCGCAGCACCGCGCGACACCCACTGCGTCGCGTCGCGGCCGTCCGGTCCGCCGGCGCAGGTCCCTGGGCAACCCGGTGGCCGGCCTCGGCTCGCTGATCTGGCTCCTCATCGTCCTGGTGCCGCTCTACACGCTGGTCTCCGCGTCGCTGATGCACCAGGACGAGGCCCTCAACGGCGACCCGCTGGCCATCCCCACGGATCCGACGCTCGAGAACTACAACACCGTGCTGGACAGCGGGTTCCTCACGCTGATCGGCAACACCGCGATCGTCGCCGTGGCCACGGTCGCCATCGTGCTGGTGCTCTCCGTCCCGGTGGCGTACGTGGCGGTGCGCACCCGCAGCCGTCTCTCGTCACTCGCCTTCCGGACCTTCCTGCTCGGAGTGGCGATCCCGGCGCAGGCGGTGATCGTGCCCCTGTATCTGATGATCGGCAAGATGGGGCTGTACGACACCCTGTGGGCGATCATCCTGCCGACCGCGGCCTTCGCGATGCCCGTCGCGGTCCTCGTCCTCAGCGGCACGATGCGCGACGTCTCCGAGGAGATGTACGAGGCGATGTCCCTCGACGGCGCCTCGCCCGTGCGCATGCTGTGGCAGTTGGCGGTGCCGCTGTCGAAGGCCGGGATCAGCACCGTGGCGATCTTCTCCGCCCTGCAGGCGTGGAACGGCTTCCTGTTCCCGCTGATCCTGACGCAGTCGGAGGAGCAGCGCGTACTGACGCTGGGGCTGTTCAACTTCATGAGCCAGTTCGGAGTGAACATCCCCGCGGTACTGGCAGCGATCGTCCTCTCCGTCATACCCATCTTCGCCGTGTACCTCGTGGCCCGGCGGGCGCTGATCAACGGACTGATGGGGGTGGGCGGCAAATAGCACGCCGACGCCGCCCCGGACCACCGCACTCATGAGAGGAACCCCTGCCGCCATGGCAATCCACCCTGCCCCGCAGGCCCGTCAGGCCGATCCGCACCCCGCCGTCGACGGCCCGTGGCGCGACCCTTCGCTCAGCCCCGAGGCGAGGGTGGCCGACCTGGCGGCCCGGATGACGCTCGAGGAGAAGACCGCCCAGCTGTACGGAATCTGGGTGGGCGCCGACGCGGAGGGCGACGGAGTCGCACCGCACCAGAACGACATGGTCGACCCGGTCGACTTCGAGGACATCACCACCCGCGGACTCGGCCAGCTCACCCGGCCGTTCGGGACCGCACCGGTGGACCCGGGCGTGGGCGCCGTCTCGCTGGCCACGGCACAGGCCAGGATCGCAGAGGCGAGCCGGTTCGGTATCCCTGCGCTCGCCCACGAGGAGTGCCTGGCCGGCTTCACCGCCTGGGGTGCGACCGCCTATCCGGTGCCGCTCGCCTGGGGTGCGGCCTGGGACCCGGAGCTGGTCGCCGAGATGGCGCACCGGATCGGTAGCGACATGCGGTCGGTCGGTGTCCACCAGGGCCTCGCCCCGGTCCTGGACGTGGTGCGGGACCTGCGCTGGGGACGTGTCGAGGAGACCATGGGCGAGGACCCCTACCTGGTCGCGACCATCGGTACGGCGTACGTCCGGGGGCTGGAGTCCTCCGGGGTCGTCGCCACGCTCAAGCACTTCGCGGGCTACTCCGCGTCGGCCGGTGCCCGCAACCTCGCCCCGGTCCGGGCCGGTGCCCGGGAGATGGCCGACGTGATCCTGCCGCCGTTCGAAATGGCGGTCCGTGAGGGCGGCGCCCGTTCGGTGATGCACTCGTACGCCGAGATCGACGGCGTCCCGGCCGCCGCCGACCCGGCCCTGCTCACCGGACTCCTCAGGGACACCTGGGGGTTCACCGGCACGGTGGTCGCCGACTACTTCGGCATCGGCTTCCTCGAAACCCTGCACAAGGTGGCCGCGGGCCGCAGCGACGCCGCACGCCTCGCCCTCACGGCCGGCGTGGACGTGGAGCTGCCCACCGTACGCAGCTACGGCGACGAACTGGTCGCCGCTGTCCGCGACGGACTCGTGGCCGAGGAACTGGTGGACCGCGCCCTTCACCGGGTTCTGCTGCAGAAGTGCGAGCTCGGCCTGCTCGATCCGGACCGGAAGGCCCTGCCCGCCGTACTCACGGGCATGGATCCGGAGCAGGCGCGCGGCACGGTGGACCTCGACCCGCCGCAGAACCGGGCCCTGGCCCGGCTGCTCGCCGAGCGGTCCTGTGTCCTGCTGGCCAATCCCGAGGGCGCGCTTCCGCTGAGCGGTACCGGACGGATCGCGGTCGTGGGGCCCCGTGCCGACGACCCGCTGGCCATGCTCGGCTGCTACTCCTTCCCGAGCCACGTCGGGGTCCAGCACCCCGAGGCGCCCATGGGCATCGCCGTGCCCACGATGCTGGAGGCGCTCCGCGAGGAGTTCCCCGGCGCCGGCATCGACTACGCGCAGGGCTGCGACGTGGACGGTACGGACGCCGCCGGGATCGAGGGCGCCGCGAGCCTGGCAGCCGGGGCGGACGTCTGTGTGGCCGTCCTCGGCGACCGGGCCGGGCTGTTCGGCCGCGGTACCTCCGGAGAGGGCTGCGACGCGTCCGACCTGGCGCTGCCCGGTCTCCAGGGCGAGCTCCTCGACGCGGTGCTCGCGACCGGCACCCCGGTCGTCCTGGTGCTGCTGACGGGACGTGCGTACGCCCTCGGCGGACGGGCGGACCGGCTGGCCGGCTGTGTGCAGGCGTTCTTCCCCGGAGAGGAGGGCGGCCCGGCGCTCGCGGGCGTGCTCTCGGGGCGGGTCAACCCCTCCGGGCGCCTGCCCCTGAGTGTGCCCAACGGCCCCGGCGGTCAGCCGTGGACGTATCTGCAGCCGCCGCTCGGCCGGGCCAACGGGGTCAGCAATCTGGACCCGACCCCGCTCTATCCCTTCGGCCACGGGCTCTCGTACACCTCGTTCGCCTGGGAGGCCGGGGCCGACGTGCCGGCCGAGCTCCCCACCGACGGAGAGACCGACCTCGCGGTCACGGTTCGCAACACCGGTGACCGAGACGGGGCCGAAGTGGTCCAGCTCTACGTCCACGATCCGGTCGCCCAGACCACGCGCCCCGAGGCCCGGCTGATCGGATATGCCAGGGTGCCGCTCGCCGCGGGGGAGTCCCGCAGGGTCAGCTTCCGCTTCCACCCGGACCTGGTGTCCTTCACCGGGGCCGGCGGGCGGCGGATCGTCGAACCCGGCGATCTGGAGCTGCGCTTCGCCACGTCCAGCGACGTGGCCGATGTCAAGCACACCGTACGGCTGCGCCTCACCGGGCCCGAGCGCACCGTCGATCACCGGCGCCACCTGGTCTGCGCCACGTCGGTCGACTCGCTGATCGCACAGTAGTGACGTGCGGGGGCCCTGGCC
>NZ_JBHWZS010000103.1:0-26511 GCF_042728155.1 Streptomyces sp. NPDC060209 | reverse complement strand
GGTGCAGGTGCCCGCCAGCACGATGCCGCCCAGGTTGGCCAACAGCTGCGCCGACGACCCCCATGTCTGCTGGAGGTCCTGGTAGCTGAACGCGACCGCGGCGTTGGCGGCGGCCGGCACCGTCGTCACCGAGATCGCCACGCCGATCAGCGCCCCGGACTTCGCCGAGGTCAGCGAGAGCGTCCCCGCGATGCCCGCCAGGAGCGCCACCACGAACGACATCCAGTCCGGGTGCCAGATGAATCCGGTGTTGGGCCTGTCCGCCGAGACCATGTCCGCGTCGAACAGCCCCAACGCGTCCATCAGCCAGGCGAACCCGGCCGTGAGCACCATCGCCGCGGCGAAGCCGCCGATCAGCGCCCACAGCGACCGTGCGACCAGCCGGGGCGCTCGCTGCACCAGCGCCGTCGAGATCCCGGCCAGCGGCCCGAACTCCGGGCCCACCGCCATCGCGCCCACGATCAGGACAGCGTTGTCCAGCATCACCCCGCAGGCCGCCAGCATCGTGGCGAGGGCGAGGAAGGCCACATAGGTGGCGCTGAACGTCGACTCCTCGTGCGTCACCTCGCTCAGCTCTTCCCAGAGCACCGCGTCCGCGCCCTCACCGGGCGCGGCCCGTTCGGCCTCGGCGGCGCGCTTGGAAAGGGTGAGGTCCATGTTCTCGACGGTGATCGAGCCGACGCTGTCGATGTCCATCTTCCTCAGGGCGCCGATCAGTTCGTCGCCGGACTCCCGCGCCACGTCGCACATGACCACATCGCCCGCCGGGTTCCGCGCCGCGCCGGCGAGCACCGCGACATGGGCGGTGCCGACGGTCCGCCCGATCAGCCCGAGCACCTCGTCGGTGCGGTCGGCGGGCACGATGAGGCGCAGATGCAGCACGGTGCACCCTTTCCGGAGTCAGAGCTTGCGCAGTGACAGACGCTGGACCTTGTGGTCCGGCCCCTTGCGCAGCACCAGAGTGGCACGGCCGCGCGTCGGCGCCACGTTCTCCAGCAGGTTGGGCTTGTTGATGGTCCGCCACATCGTGCGCGCGTAGTCCAGCGCCTCCGCCTCGGAGACCTGGGTGTACTTGCGGAAGTACGAGAACGGGTTCTGGAACGCCGTCTCACGCAGCCTGCGGAAGCGGTGGAGGTACCAGTTCTCGATGTCCTCGGCGCGCGCGTCGACGTACACGCTGAAGTCGAAGTAGTCCGCGAGCCCGACCCTGGTCCTGCCGTCCTTGCCGGGCAGCGCGGGCTGCAGCACGTTCAGCCCCTCGACGATCAGGATGTCGGGGCGGCGCACGGTCAGCCGTTCGCCCGGCACGATGTCGTAGATCAGGTGCGAGTAGACGGGCGCCGTCACCTCGTCCTTGCCGGCCTTGATGTCGGCGACGAACCGGGTCAGCGCCCGCCGGTCGTACGACTCGGGGAACCCCTTGCGCGACATCAGGCCCCGCGCCTCGAGCTCCTTCATCGGCAGCAGGAACCCGTCGGTCGTCACCAGCTCCACCCGGGGGTGCTCCGGCCAGCGCGCCAGCAGGGCCTGCAGGATGCGGGCGCTGGTGGACTTGCCGACGGCGACACTGCCCGCGACCCCTATGACGAAGGGGGTGCCGCGCTGCTCGCCGTGCCCGTTGCCCGCGTCACCGAGGAAGGTGTTCAGGGCGCCGCGCAGGCCGGAGGTGGCCTGGACGTAGAGGTTGAGCAGCCGGGAGAGCGGCAGATAGACGTCCCGGACCTCGTCGAGGTCGATGACGTCGCCGAGGCCTCTCAGCTTCTCGACCTCCTCGGCGCTCAGTGGCAGCGGGGTCTTGTCACGCAGGGCGCTCCACTCGGCCCTTGTCAGGTCGACGTAGGGGGTCGGCGCGTGCTCGGTGCGGCGGGGGCTCCGTGCGGGCGAAGTGATCACGTACTCATTGTTGCGGGAGTTTTAACGGAGTGGGGGGTGGGGTCGGTCACGTGGCCAAGCGGTTCTCCGGGGCGGGCCGCCGGCAATGTTGCTCGCCTGCATGTTCGGCGATCTCTGTCCGGACGTCTCGGTGCCGAAGAACGCCGGACGCCGGACCGGGGCGGTGCGGCAGCGAATGGCCCTCCCGCGGCGCGGGCCGCGGACACCGGGGTCGGTGTTCCCGGAGCCGCGTGGTTCAGGGCTTGGCGCCCTTGTCGTCGACGACGGCTGCGGCGGTGCGGGCCTGGGCGAGAGCGCGCCGTGCGGCAAGGGTTCGCGGTCCGGCCGAGACACTTTTGGCGCAACAGCAGGCACCTCGGCAACGCCCTGGTCGAGGGAACCGGCCTTATGGTGGCGATATGTGCGGAATCGTGGGATACGTCGGGGCGCAGTCGGCGCAGGATGTCGTTGTCGCGGGGCTGAAGCGGCTGGAGTACCGGGGGTACGACTCCGCCGGGGTCGCCGTCCTCGCGGACGGGGGGCTGGCCGCTGCGAAGAAGGCGGGCAAGCTCCTGAATCTGGAGAAGGAGCTCAAGGACAGGCCGCTGCCGGCCGGGAATGCCGGGGTCGGGCACACCCGTTGGGCCACACACGGCGGGCCCACCGATGTCAACGCCCACCCGCATCTCGACAACGCGGGCCGGGTCGCCGTCGTGCACAACGGGATCATCGAGAACTTCGCGGCGCTGCGCGAGGAGTTGGCCGGGCGGGGCCATGACCTGGTCTCCGAGACCGACACCGAGGTGGTGGCCCACCTGCTCGCCGAGGCGTACTCGTCCGGCGCCGATCTGGCGGAGGCCATGCGGCAGGTGTGCCGGCAGCTGGAGGGCGCGTTCACCCTGGTCGCCGTGCACGCGGACGAACCCGACGCGGTGGTGGGGGCCCGGCGGAACTCTCCGCTGGTGGTGGGGGTGGGGGACGGGGAGATGTTCCTCGCCTCCGATGTGGCCGCCTTCATCGCGCACACGCGGGACGCCATCGAGCTCGGCCAGGACCAGGTCGTCGAGCTGCGCCGGGGCGGGGTGACGGTCACCGGCTTCGACGGGAGGCCCGCCGACGTACGCGAGTACCACGTGGACTGGGACGCGTCGGCCGCGGAGAAGGGCGGCTACGCCTCCTTCATGCTCAAGGAGATCGCCGACCAGCCCAAGGCCGTCGCCGACACGCTGCTCGGCCGGATCGACGGGTCGGGCGCGCTCCACCTCGACGAGGTGCGCATTCCGCAGGGGGTGCTCCGGGAGGTCGACAAGGTCGTCGTCATCGCCTGCGGGACCGCCTTCCACGCGGGGATGATCGCCAAGTACGCCATCGAGCACTGGACCAGGCTGCCCTGCGAGACGGAGCTCGCCAGCGAGTTCCGCTACCGCGACCCGATCCTGGACCAGCGCACCCTCGTCGTCGCCATCTCGCAGTCCGGCGAGACCATGGACACGCTGATGGCGGTCCGTCACGCCCGTGAGCAGGGGGCGAAGGTCCTCGCCATCTGCAACACGAACGGCTCGACCATCCCGAGGGAGTCGGACGCCGTCCTCTACACGCACGCCGGGCCGGAGGTCGCCGTCGCCTCCACCAAGGCGTTCCTGACACAGCTCGTCGCCTGCTATCTCGTCGCGCTGTACCTCGGGCAGGTGCGCGGCACCAAGTGGGGCGACGAGATCCGCACGGTCGTACGCCAGCTCTCCGAGATGTCCGGCGCGGTCGAACGCGTCCTGGGGACCATGGAGCCGGTCCGTGAACTGGCCCGTTCGCTGTCCGCCCACGACACCGTGCTCTTCGTGGGCCGGCACGTGGGCTACCCGGTGGCCATGGAAGGCGCGTTGAAGCTCAAGGAGCTCGCGTACATGCATGCCGAGGGCTTCGCCGCCGGGGAACTCAAGCACGGGCCGATCGCGCTGATCGAGGAGGGCCTGCCGGTCGTCGTGATCGTGCCCTCCCCACGCGGCCGTTCGGTGCTGCACGACAAGATCGTGTCGAACATCCAGGAGATCAGGGCCCGCGGCGCCCGTACCGTCGTCATCGCCGAGGAGGGCGACGAGGAGGTCGTCCCGTACGCCGATCACCTCATCAGGATCCCGGCTACGCCTACGCTGCTTCAGCCGCTGGTGGCCACGGTGCCGTTGCAGGTGTTCGCCTGTGAGCTGGCGACAGCCCGGGGCAACGAGGTGGACCAGCCGCGCAACCTGGCGAAATCCGTGACAGTCGAGTGAATGAGTGAGCGCGTGATCATTGGGGTCGGGATCGATGTGGCGGAGATCGAACGCTTCGGCGCCGCGCTGGAGCGCACGCCCCAGCTGGCCGATCGGCTGTTCCTGGAACGGGAGTTGCTGCTGCCCGGCGGGGAACGGCGGGGGATCGCCTCGCTGGCGGCCAGGTTCGCCGCGAAGGAGGCCCTGGCCAAGGCGCTCGGCGCGCCGGGCGGGCTGCTCTGGACCGACGCCGAGGTGTGCGTCGAGGAGAGCGGCCGGCCCCGGCTGGAGGTGCGTGGCACCGTCGCGGCGCGGGCGGCGGAGCTCGGCGTACGCAGCTGGCACGTCTCGCTCAGCCACGACGCGGGGGTGGCGTCGGCCGTGGTGATCGCGGAGGGTTGAGGTATGCGACATGCCTACAGCGTCGAGACCGTAAGGGCCGCCGAGAAGGCGCTCATGGCACGTCTGCCGGAGGGGGCGCTGATGCAGCGCGCCGCCGCCGGACTCGCGGTGGCCTGCGGTGACCTGCTCCGGCGCAACGGGCGGGTGTACGGATCCCGGGTGCTGCTCCTCGTGGGCAGCGGCGACAACGGCGGGGACACCCTGTACGCGGGAGCCCGGCTGGCCCGGCGGGGAGCCGGCGTAAGGGCTCTGCTGACCGCGCCGGACAAGGTCCACCGGCGCGCACTGGACGCCCTGCTGGCGGCCGGCGGGCAGGTCCTCGGCGGCCCGCCGCTCGGCGCCTTCGGCCCCGTCGACCTCGTCGTCGACGGCATCACCGGGATCGGGGGCCGCGGTGGCCTGCGGCCCGAGGCCGCGGAGCTGGTGCACGCGGTCACCGGAGGCCACGCGCCCGTGCTCGCCGTGGATCTGCCGAGCGGTGTCGAGGCGGACACCGGTCAGGTGCTCGGCGAGGCCGTACGGGCGGACGCGACGGTCACCTTCGGCACGTACAAGCCGGGGCTGCTCATCGACCCGGCCGCCGAGCACGCGGGCGCGCTCCGGCTCGTCGACATCGGCCTGGCGGCGGAGCTGCCCGCCCGGCCGGACCTCGAGGCCCTCCAGTACGCCGACGTGGCGGCCCTGCTGCCCGTACCCGGCGCCGAGAGCGACAAATACCGGCGCGGGGTCGTCGGGGTGGCCGCCGGTTCGGAGCGGTACCCGGGCGCGGCCGTGCTCGCGGTCGCGGGGGCGCTCCGCGGGGGCGCGGGAGCCGTGCGGTACGCGGGCCCCGGGGCCGACGCGGTGATCGCCCGCTTCCCGGAGACGCTGGTGCACCCCGGCCCGCCGTCGAAGGCCGGACGGGTGCAGGCCTGGGTGGCCGGGCCGGGGCTCGGCGACTCCTCGGCGGCGGCCCGAGCGGTGGCCGACGTGCTGGCCGCGGACGTCCCGGTGCTGGTCGACGCGGACGGGCTGCGGCTGATGGACGCGGGGGCCGTACGCGCGAGGACCGCCGCCACCGTCCTCACCCCGCACGCCGGCGAGGCCGCCGCGTTGCTCGGGGTGCCGCGCGAGGAGGTCGAGGCGGGACGGCTCGCCGCCGTACGCGAACTGGCGGCGCGCTACGACGCCACCGTGCTCCTGAAGGGCTCGACGACGCTCGTGGCGGAGCCGGGGGACGCGCCCGTGCGGGTCAACCCGACCGGCACGTCCTGGCTGGCCACGGCGGGCAGCGGCGATGTGCTGTCCGGGCTGACGGGTTCGCTGCTGGCGGCGGGCCTCGCACCGCGCGACGCCGCGTCCGTGGGCGCCTACCTGCACGGGCTCGCGGCCCGCCGGGCCTCGGCCGGGGCGCCGGTCGCCGCACAGGACGTCGCGGACGCGGTGCCGGCGGCCTGGCGGGACGTGCGGGCCTGATCCACGCTGGAGAGCGAAGGACGGAGCAACGGAACGGACGGTGGTCGGTCGTGGGCAGCGGCAGCGGCATACGTGTACGCAGGGTGTACGACCCGCCGGAGGACGACGACGGCACCCGGGTCCTGGTGGACCGGCTATGGCCGCGCGGGATCTCCAAGGAGCACGCGGCCATCGACCTGTGGGCCAAGGACGTGACGCCTTCGAAGGAACTCCGCACCTGGTACCACGAGGACCGCTCGGGCAGCCGGTACGACGACTTCGTGGACCGCTACCGCACAGAGCTCGGCGACCCCGCCCACACCGAGGCCGTCGAGGGGCTGCTCGCCCTGCTGCGCCGTGGCGGACCCGTCACCCTCGTCACGTCCGTGAAGGACATCCCGGCCAGCCATGTCCCGGTCCTCGTCGACCATCTGGAAAACGCCCTCGACCACCGGTGACCGCCTCACCGGGCACAGGAGGTCGAGGGCACAGGCGTACGGCTCTGAGAGACTGGGCGGCGATGAACGAGACAGCGACCCTGAGAGCCCGTGCCGAGATCGACCTCGCCGCGTTGCGGGCCAATGTGCGCGCCCTGCGCGCGCGGGCGTCCGGGGCGCAGCTCATGGCCGTGGTGAAGTCCGACGCGTACGGGCACGGGGCGGTGCCCTGCGCCAAGGCGGCGCTGGAGGCCGGGGCGGCCTGGCTGGGCACCGCGACTCCGCAGGAGGCGCTCGCACTGCGTGAGGCCGGGATCGGCGGCCGGTTGATGTGCTGGCTGTGGACGCCCGGCGGACCCTGGCGCGAGGCGGTCGAGGCCGACATCGATGTCTCGGTGAGCGGGATGTGGGCGCTGGACGAGGTCGTCGCCGCGGCCACGGAGGCCGGGATTCCGGCCCGTGTCCACCTCAAGGCGGACACGGGTCTGGGGCGTAACGGCTGCCAGCCCGCGGACTGGCCCGTGCTCGTCACGGCCGCCCGCGCCGCCGAGGAGGCGGGCGTCCTGCGCGTCACCGGTCTCTGGTCGCACTTCGCCTGCGCCGACGAGCCCGGCCATCCGTCGATCGCCGCCCAGCTGAACGTCTTCCGCGACATGGTGGCGTACGCGGAGAAGGAAGGCGTCCGACCCGAGGTGCGGCACATCGCCAACTCTCCGGCGACGCTCACGGTGCCCGAGTCCCACTTCGACCTCGTCCGCACCGGCATCGCGATGTACGGCATCTCGCCCAGCCCCGAGCTGGGCACCCCGGCCGACTTCGGGCTGCGGCCCGTCATGACGCTCGCCGCCTCCGTCGCGCTCGTCAAGCAGGTCCCTCCGGGCCACGGCATCAGCTACGGACACCACTACACGACCTCCGCCGAGACCACGCTCGCCCTGGTGCCGGTCGGCTACGCGGACGGCATCCCGCGCCATGCCTCGGGCCGGGGCCCCGTCCTCGTCGGAGGCGCCGTCCGCAGGATCGCCGGCCGGGTCGCGATGGACCAGTTCGTGGTCGATCTCGGGGGAGACGTCCTGGAGGCGGGCGCCGAAGCGGTGCTGTTCGGGCCGGGGGACCGGGGCGAGCCGAGCGCGGAGGACTGGGCGCAGGCGGCGGACACGATCGCGTACGAGATCGTCACGCGCATCGGCGCACGCGTCCCGCGCGTCCATCTCCACGAGGACTCCGGCCGGGGCTGAGGCCCCGGCCCGGCCAGGATCATGATCCGACGACGACGAAGGAGCACGGCACGGTGAGCGAGACCAGCGCGGAGGACGTGGTGGCGACGGCGGCCGTCGCGGCGGCCGGCTGGCGCCGGGCGGGCGTCGCCGGGGCGGCGATAGGCGTCATCGCCGCGGGCGCGGCCGCGGGCGTCGCCGTCGAGCGGCTCACCGTGGGCCGGGGCATGCGCAAGAAGGCCCGCCTCGCGCTGGACGCCTCCGGCCCGTACGGCTCCCTGCGGGGGCTGCCCGGCCGGGCGGTCGCGGACGACGGCACCGAGCTGTACTACGAGGTCGACGAGATCGAACCGGACGGCGGTACGAGCCGTTCCGGCGCGCGCTCCGGGAGTGCCCCCGCGGGCTCCGGATCGCGCAGGCGCAGGCTCTTCGGGAGCAAGGACCCCGCGCCTCTGACCGTCGTCTTCAGCCATGGCTACTGCCTCGGCCAGGACTCCTGGCACTTCCAGCGCGCCGCGCTGCGCGGCCTGGTCCGCACGGTCCACTGGGACCAGCGCAGCCACGGCCGCTCCGAGCGGGGCAGGGCGCAGGCCGAGGGCGTGCCGGTCGGCATCGACCAGCTGGGCCGTGATCTCAAGGCGGTCCTCGACGCGGCGGCTCCCGAGGGCCCGCTGGTGCTGGTCGGGCACTCCATGGGAGGCATGACGATGATGGCGCTCGCCGACCGGTATCCGGAGCTGATCCGCGACCGGGTGGCCGCGGTCGCGTTCGTCGGGACGTCGAGCGGCAAGCTCGGCGAGGTGAATTTCGGGCTGCCGGTGGCGGGCGTGAACGCGGTGCGCCGGGTGCTGCCCGGGGTGCTCAAGGCGCTCGGCTCGCAGACGGAGCTGGTGGAGCGAGGCCGGCGGGCGACAGCCGACCTGTTCGCGGGACTGATCAAGCGCTACTCGTTCGGATCGCGGGACGTGGACCCGGCGGTCGCGCGGTTCGCGGAGCGGCTCATCGAGTCGACCCCGATCGATGTGGTCGCCGAGTTCTATCCGGCCTTCACCGAACACGACAAGAGCGGGGCCCTGCCCGCCTTCCTCGGGATTCCGGTGCTGATCCTGGCCGGTGACAAGGACCTCGTGACGCCCAGTTCGCACAGTGAGGCCATCGCGGACGAGCTTCCGGACGCGGAGCTGGTCATCGTGCCGGACGCCGGGCATCTGGTGATGCTGGAACATCCGGAGACGGTGACCGACCGGCTCGCGGACCTGCTGGTGCGGATCGGAGCCGTTCCGGCCGAGGCGCGCTGATCCTCTACCGTTGGTCGGCATGGAAGCAGCGCACAACGGCCCGGTGGCCGACACCGTCGCACCGGGCACCGTCACCCTGGACATCGCCGTCGAGTCCCCCGAAGAGATGAAGGAGCTGGGCCGCCGGATCGCCGGTGTGCTGGCCCCCGGCGACCTGGTGATGCTCACCGGAGAGCTCGGCGCGGGCAAGACCACCCTGACCCGGGGCCTCGGTGAGGGCCTCGGGGTACGCGGTGCCGTCACCTCGCCGACCTTCGTGATCGCCCGGGTCCATCCGCCGCTGGGCGAGGGCCCCGCACTGGTCCACGTCGACGCGTACCGCCTGGGCGGCGGCCTCGACGAGATGGAGGACCTGGACCTCGACGTGTCGCTGCCGGAATCGGTGATCGTCGTGGAGTGGGGCGACGGCAAGGTCGAGGAGCTGTCGGAGGACCGGCTGCGGGTGGTGATCGACCGCGCCGTCGGCGACACGGACGACGAACGCCGCACGGTGACCCTGGTGGGCATCGGCGAGCGCTGGGCGGGGCTGGGCGCGGAGCTGACGGGGGCCTGATGCTCCTCCTCGTGGAGGTGCCGTGACCCGTCCGGCGGCGCCTGAGTAGGGTTGGCCCCGGCCGGCGCGAACACGGGGGACGCACGCATGCAACACCTGCGGGGGGACGACCCTGTCCGGATCGGCCCGTACACGGTCCTGGGCCGGTTCGACACGGGGAGCGGCCCCGGCGTTCTCCCGGAGCCCCGGTACATCGCGCGGAGCGCCGACGGCGACCGGACCGTGCTCGTCTGCCTTCCGCGCACCGGCGCGGACCCCGCTCGGTGGGCCGCCGAAGCACGACAGGCCCGCGACCTGTCCGTTCCCGGCTTCCTCCCGGTGGACGAGGTGGGAGGCACGGCGGCCGCCCCCTGGTACGCGGCGCCCCATGACGTGGCGCTCTCGCTCCCCGACGCGCTCACGGCCCAGCGGGGCCCGCTGCCGGAGCCGTTCGTGCGCGCCCTCGGCACGGCGCTGGCCTCTTCGCTGGGAGCGGCGCACGCCCAGGGTGTGATCCACGCAGGGCTGTCCCCGTCCGCGGTCCTGGTGACCCCGAGCGGGATCCGGCTGGCCGGATTCGGGGCGGTGCGCTCCGCCGGGGCGGACGGGCAGCACCGCGGGAACATCCCGGGCATCGACCACGGAAGCCTGCCGCCGGAGCAGATGACGGGCGGCAGACCGCGTCCGCTCGGGGACGTCCACGGGATCGGAGCGGTGCTCTCGTACGCGAGCACCGGCCACACCGTGCCGCAGCGCGAGGAGATCCCCGAAGGGCTGCGCGCCGTGATCACCGCGTGCCTCGCCCGCGACCCCGCGCAACGCCCGGCAGCGGCGGAGCTGGCGGCCGCGTTCGCCGTGGGTCCCGGTCGCGCCGCACCCGCGGTGGGCGGCCGGCAGGCCACGGTGCTCGACGCCCCTTTCGCCGCCGCTCTCCCTCCCAGGGTGGCCGTGTCCCTCGCCAGGGCGGCGGCCACCGTACTCGCGGCGGAGCCCTCCGGGCCCGCGCCGGTCCGCGGAGATCGCCCGCGGCTCACAACCGACGGTCTGGACTGACGGCCATGTTCTCCGCACTCACCCACGACGACCCCTCCCGGTTCGGCGGATACCGCCCGGTCGCCCGCCTCGGAGGCGGAGGCATGGGGACGGTCTATCTGGCCCGCTCGGCGGACGGCCGGACCGTGGCCCTCAAGACGATGCACGCCCACCTGGCCGCGGATCCGGTGTTCCGCAGCCGCTTCCGACTGGAGACCGACGCGGCCCGGATCATCGGCCCGGTCCACGGGGCCCGGGTCTTCGACGCCGATCCGTCGGCCGACATCCCCTGGCTGGCGACCGAGTACGTGCTGGGGCCGGGACTCGACGACGCGGTCTCCGTGTGCGGCGCCCTCCCGGAGCCGGCGGTACGGGCGCTCGGGGCTCTGCTGTGCGCGGCACTGACCCAGCTTCATCACTCGGACGTCGTCCACCGTGACCTCAAGCCGTCCAACATCATGCTCACCGTCGACGGGCCCAAGGTCATCGACTTCGGCATCGCCCGCGCCGACGGGGACGACCGCCTCACGCGGACCGGAGCGGCTGCGGGCACTCCCGCCTTCATGTCCCCGGAACAGGCGACCGGCCACGAGCACACCGCGGCCGGTGACGTGTTCGCCCTCGCCGGGGTGCTCACCTACGCGGCCACGGGCCGTGGGCCCTTCGGGGCCGGGCAGCCCGCCGACCTCCTCTACCGGGTCCGCTACGCGGAGCCCGACCTCACGGGTGTTCCCGCGGCACTGCTGCCGGTCCTGGCCAGGGCCCTCAGCAAGGTCCCGGCGGACCGGCCCTCCGCCACCGAGCTCGCGGCCTGGCTGGAGCCCCCCGCAGGGGAGTTCTCGGATCACCTGCCCGATGCAGTCCTCACCGGCATCGCCCGGCGCGCCTCGGCGGTGTTCGCCGTGATGCCCCGCCGCACGGCACCGGCGGACGCGGAGGCCCTCCCGGACACGGCCGCGCGAACCACCGTCCGGCCGTCCCGCCGCGGGGTTCTGGCCGCGGGCGGCGGCTCCCTGCTGGCTCTGGCGGCGGCCGGGACGGGTGCGTGGGCGTGGTTCGGGCGGGAAAGTCCTGGCCGGAAGAACATCCCCACCGTGTCGAAGAGCCCCGCGTCGGACATGCTCTGGCAGGTCGGATCCGACTACGGGATCGACCCCGAAGTGCCGTCGGCCCCGCTTCTGCTGGAGGACGCCGTCCTCGTGGCGTCGAGCGCCAGCACGCTGCAGGCCGTGGACCCGCGTACGGGCCGATCCCTCTGGACGGAGCAGGACGTACTCCTCTTCCACCAGACCACCACGGACGGCAAGCGGGTGTACACCGTCGACTACGCCCTGGACGAAGAGGCTCCGCTCGCCGTCCGCATCGTCGAGACGGACACGGGGACCGCCGGTCCGACGGTCGCCCGTCTCACGAACCTCCGGGGGCGCATGCACCAGAACCAGCTGCTCTGCGCCACGGAAGCCGTCGTCTACGGAGTGGGCGGGGTGGGGCCCTACTCGACCGAGGGGTTCCGCAAGGACCAGTCCTGGTTCCTCTTCGCGCTCGACAGCGGGACGAGCGACGTGCTGTGGACCCGCCCGCTCCCCGCCAGGCCGGACCGGTCCGAGCGCTTCCACTTCCTGTCCGGCCGGCGCGAGGGAGACCACCTGGTCCTCGTCCAGCAGGCGGCGGACGGCGGGCTGAGCCTCACCGTCCGGGACGCCCGCACCGGCGCACCGCTGTGGGACACCCCGCTCGACGGGGAGGGCCCGGCCTCGGGCCATGCCCGGACCGCGGTCGACGCACAACACGTGTACCTCGCGTCGGACGGTCTCGTCGCACGGCGACTGGCGGACGGCGCCGAGGCCTGGCGCCACGAAGGAGACCGCCCGGGAGCCGTCCACGGCCCGCCGGCGGTCAAGGACGGCGTCGTCTACGCGGTGGAGAAGGGCCGAGGCGTCGTCGCGGTCCACGCCGGTAGCGGCAAGGCCGCGTGGACGCAGACGGGCCAGGCGGGCGCGGAGGCCGACGCACCGCCCACGGTGGGAACCGCCTACGTGTACAGCGAGTCCGCCACCGGCCTCACCGCCGCAGACCTCCGTACCGGCGCGGCCGCCCAACCGCTCAAGGCCGCTCGCGGCCGGTACTTCGCCCACGGACCCGCCGAGCGGCTCATCGCCCAGGGCGACGCCTATACCGCCGGATACCCACTCCTCTGACTGCACGGGAAGCGTCGCGGAACATGAAACCCCTGACTACCGGAGACCCGATCCGGCTCGGTCCCTACCGCATCCTCGGGATCCTCGGCGAGGGCGGCATGGGCAAGGTGTACGTCGGCCGGGACGGCGGAGGGACTGTCGCCGCGGTGAAGGTGCTGCACTCGCACCTCGCCCACGACCCCGATCTCGCCCGGCGCTTCGTCCGCGAGGCCCTCATGGCGCAGGCGGTCGGCAGCGACGGCGTGGCCAGGGTCATCGACAGCAGGACCGAGGGCGGGCGGCCCTGGATCGCGACCGAGTTCCTGGTAGGGCCGACCCTCGAGGAAGCGGTCGGCGCGTACGGCCCGCTCGACGAACCGGCCGTACGCGCCCTCGCCGTGGCGGTGGCACGCGGACTGCGGGACATCCACGCCGCAGGCCTCGTGCACCGCGACGTGAAGCCCGGCAACATCGTGCTCACCGCCACCGGCCCGCGGATCATCGACTTCGGGATCGCGCGCCCCGAGCACGGCCTCACGCTGACCCTGACCGGACAGGTCCCGGTGACGCCCGGCTACGGAGCCCCCGAACAGGTGCTCGGTCACCGTGTCGGTCCGGCCGCCGACGTCTTCTCACTCGGCGCGGTGCTCGTGTACGCGGCGAGCGGCCGACGCGCGTACGACGGCCCGCACGTCGCCGCCGTGCAGTACGAAGTCGTCCACGGCGAGCCGCGCCTGGACGGGGTGCCGGCAGCGCTCCGGCATCTGATCGCCCCGTGCTTCGCCAAGGATCCCGCGCAGCGTCCCTCCACGGACGCGATGACCACGGCCTTCGATCCGCCGCGCGGCGCGGAACGCGCCTGGCGCCACGGCCCCCTCGCGCGGGACGTCTCGGCTCGTCGGCGCAGCCTCCACGACCTCACCACGTCGGTCGACGTGGGTACGGGCCGTGCTGTGCCGCGGCGCCGCCTGCTGACCGCGCTCGGCGTCGGCGGCGCGCTCGCCGCCGTGGGCGGGGGAACCGCTCTGTGGCTGCACGGTCGTGACCGCCCGGACCCCTTCGGTATCCCGCCGGCCGTGAAGACTCCGAAGGCACCGGTCCTGTCCGCGGAGGAGGGCGACTACGTCTACGGCGAGACGCCCGAACCGATATGGACCCACACCTCGGTGTTCGGTGACGACACCCCCGCGCCGCTGCCGGTGCGCGACGTCATCGTGGTCGGTGCCCCCGGCGGGGGCATCGCGGCGCGCGGCGTCGTCGACGGTGGACTCCGCTGGTCGGCACCCGGCACGGAGGCCGCGCGCCGATACGTGTCGCTCTCCGGGCGACTGGTGGCCGCGGCGGACGGCGAGGGCGTCCTGCGCACCTTCGTCGCCTCGACGGGCGAACCGAAGTGGACCGCCGCCGTGGATGCCTCCTGGGTCCTGGCGGCGGACGACGAAGCGGTGTACGTGGTCACGGGCGACGGCCGCCTGCGGAGCATCGGCCGGGCGGACGGCAAGGTGCGCTGGTCCGTCGACGCCGGATCCGGACTCGGCGCGAAGCCCGGGCCACGCGGTGTGACGGTGGCCGGGCGCCTGGTGGTCGCCGCAGCGGGCGGCACCGTCGTCGCGGTCCGGACCGATGACGGCGGCACGGCGTGGAAGCTGCCCGACCAGGGCGAGGGGCGGCCCGGGCTGGCGACCGCCGAGGGCGCCGTCTTCGTGAGCGGCGAGCACCTGCGGGCCGTGAACGCGGGCGACGGCAAGGAGCGCTGGGTCGCGGACAACCCCGAGGTGTCCGGCATCACGCCTGCGTGGGGCTCTCCCACGGTGCACGGCACACACGTGTACGCGGCGGTCCTCGGATACCCCCGACGCCTGGGCACCGAGGACGGACAGCCGACCGATTGGGTCCAGGAGGGCCTGCTGAGGTGCGACCCGCCGAGCCCGCTCATCGTCCAGGGCGACGGCTTCTGGTCGGTCGCGGTGAACGACACGGGGGGCGGGGTCAACGTGATCGATCTGGCCGAGGATCGCGAACCGTGGGTGTTTCCCGTCATCAAGAACACCGATCGCTACTGGCTCACCGCCGACGCCAACCGGGTCTTCGTCATGGACGGTGACTCGCTGACGGCGCTGCCGGTGTTCTGAGGGGCGGCCCGGGCCCGCTCTTTCCGACAGGTCGTCGGTAAGTGTTGCGTGCGGGGCCGCGGACGTGGTCCCATGGGAAGGACCTGGTTAGGTCTACCTAATTATTGACCTGGCCATGTCGTTCACCGAAGCCCGAGGAGGCGTGTATGCCGACACCCGAGCGTGACGTGGAGCCGCAGTCGCCGCCGGTGGAGCAGCCGTCGGCCTCTACGGTGTCGATGAAGGACCTGCTGGCGTCCTGCGCCGCCGCGTCGGCGGTCTCGACGCCGCCACGCAGTGAACGGCCCGACGCCGACGAGGAGCAGCTGTCGGCGGGGCGTGACGCCGCCTAGCGCCCCAGCCCTCAGGGGACGACGACGACCTTCACACCGACCGTGGCGAACGTCCACAGCACGTCGCCGTCGGCCCGCTTCATCCGCACCCCGCCGGTCTTCATCGTGGGGTCGGGGCTCTCCATCGAGCCGTCCTGGGCGGCGCTGAAGCCCACGGCCACGTCGTCGACGTCCGCGAAGCGCACCACGTGCTCGATCAGGACGCCGTCCGAGCCCTTGATGCTGCCGGAGCGCGAGGTCACCCGGTACACGCCGGGCAGCGGGTTCACGGAGCTCGGCATGACGGCGAACGTCCGGAGAGCCTTCTCCTCGTCGTCCACCAGCCACACCCGGCGGTCCTTCAGCGCGTACACGACGCGGGCCCCCGCGTCGGAGTCCTCGGGGACCGCGAGCGGCTCCTTCGGGGGCTCGGGCTTCTCGGTGGGGGCCGCCGCAGGCTTGGAGACCTCGGCCGAGGGGACGGCGACCGTGTCGGGCGCGTTCGCCGACGCCTGGTAGGCGAGGAAACAGACCGCGGCCACCGCCGCGGCAGTGAGCCCGGCCACGATTCCCGAGCTGCCCCTTGCCACCGTGAGGTCCCCTTTCACATGCCGTCCGTCGCATGTCGTACAAGCATTTACGTCGTACACGCGTATACCCGGCGACGGTACCAGCAGCGGGAGGGGAGACCGGGACGCTGTACTGGCTGCCGTGGCCGAGTCGGCGGAGCCGTAGGCTGTTTGTGTGCTGCTGCTTGCCATGGATACCGCCACCCCCGCCGTCACCGTCGCCCTTCACGACGGGACCTCCGTCGTCGCCGAGACCGGCCAGGTCGATGCCCGGAGGCACGGGGAGCTTCTTCTGCCCGCCGTCGACCGGGTCCTCGCCGAGGCCGGGGTGAAGCTCGACGCCGTGACCGACGTGGCCGTCGGGGTCGGCCCCGGCCCGTACACCGGGCTGCGCGTCGGCCTGGTCACCGCCGCGACCTTCGGTTCCGCCCTCTCCGTTCCGGTGCACGGGGTGTGCACGCTCGACGCCCTCGCTCACGCCGCCGGTCTGGACGGCCTCGAAGGCCCCTTCGCCGTCGCGACCGACGCGCGCCGCAAGGAGGTCTACTGGGCGCGGTACGAGGACTTCCGTACCCGGGACGGCGAACCCTCCGTCGACCGGCCCGCCGACATCGCGGAACGGCTCGCCGGACTGCCCGTCGCCGGTGCCGGCGCGCTGCTCTACCCCGAGGCCTTCCCGGACGCCCGGGGCCCGGAACACGTCTCCGCCGGCGCGCTCGCCGCCCTCGCCGCCGAACGCCTGGCCGCCGGCGCCGCGCTGCTGCCGCCGCAGCCGCTCTATCTGCGCAGGCCCGACGCCCAGGTGCCGAAGAACTACAAGGTGGTCACACCCAAGTGACCACCGCGACCGCTGTGCTCCGCGAGATGCGCTGGTGGGACATCGAGCCGGTGCTGGAGCTGGAACACGAGCTGTTCCCCGACGACGCCTGGTCGGCCGGCATGTTCTGGTCCGAACTGGCCCGCGCCCGCGGGCCCCGCGCCACCCACCGCTACGTCGTGGCCGAGGACCCCGCCGACGGCCGGATCGTCGGTTACGCGGGTCTGGCCTCGGCCGGCGACCTCGCCGACGTCCAGACGATCGCGGTCAGCCGCGGCCAGTGGGGCGGCGGCCTCGGCTCCGACCTTCTGACCGACCTGCTCCGGCACGCCACCGCCTTCGAGTGCACCGCCGTGCTCCTGGAGGTCCGTGTCGACAACACCCGCGCCCAGAAGCTCTACGAACGCTTCGGCTTCGAACCCATCGGCTTCCGCCGTGGCTACTACCAGCCGGGCAACATCGACGCACTCGTCATGCGCCTGACCGTACAAGGAACAGAGACAGACTGATGGCTGACGAACCGCTCGTACTCGGTATCGAGACCTCCTGCGACGAGACCGGTGTCGGCATCGTGCGCGGGACGACGCTCCTCGCCGACGCCGTCGCTTCCAGCGTCGACACGCACGCCCGCTTCGGCGGTGTCGTCCCGGAGATCGCCTCCCGCGCCCACCTGGAGTCGATGGTCCCCACCATCGAGCGCGCCCTGAAGGACGCAGGGATCAGTGCCCGCGACCTCGACGGCATCGCGGTCACGGCCGGCCCCGGGCTCGCCGGGGCGCTGCTCGTCGGCGTCTCGGCGGCCAAGGCGTACGCGTACGCCCTGAACAAGCCGCTCTACGGGGTGAACCACCTGGCCTCGCACATCTGCGTCGACCAGCTGGAGCACGGCCCGCTGCCCGAGCCGACGATGGCGCTCCTGGTGAGCGGCGGGCACTCCTCGCTGCTGCTGGCCCCGGACATCACGAACGACGTACGGCCGCTGGGCGCGACCATCGACGACGCGGCGGGCGAGGCCTTCGACAAGATCGCCCGGGTGCTGGACCTCGGTTTTCCCGGAGGCCCGGTCATCGACCGGCTGGCCAGGGAGGGCGACCCGAAGGCGATCGCCTTCCCGCGCGGGCTGAGCGGCTCGCGCGATCCCGCGTACGACTTCTCCTTCTCCGGGCTCAAGACGTCCGTGGCGCGCTGGATCGAGGCGAAGCGCGCGGCGGGCGAGGAGGTTCCCGTACGGGACGTGGCGGCGTCGTTCCAGGAGGCCGTCGTGGACGTCCTCACCCGCAAGGCCGTCCGGGCCTGCAAGGACGAGGGTGTCGACCACCTGATGATCGGTGGTGGCGTCGCGGCCAACTCGCGGCTCCGGGCGCTCGCCGAGGAGCGGTGCGAGAAGGCCGGGATCCGCCTGCGGGTCCCCCGGCCGGGGCTGTGCACCGACAACGGCGCCATGGTCGCCGCGCTCGGCGCGGAGATGGTGGCGCGCAACCGCCCGGTGTCGGACTGGGAGCTCTCCGCGGACTCCTCGCTGCCGGTCACGGAGACCCACGTGCCGGGCGCTCACAGCCACGACCACGACCACGTGCACGAGATCAGCAAGGACAACCTCTACTCATGACCGTCGCCCTGATGTGGGAGGCCCGCGCCGCCGAGGGCCGGGGCACGGAGCTGCTGGAGTGGGCCAGGGCCCGGACGGCCGAGCTGGCCCGGGAGCCGCTGCGCAGCGAGCTGCTGCGCGCCCCGCAGGACCGGGTGCTCGTGCTGACCTGGTGGGACGCCGCCTACGACGACGAGCTGCCGGAGCTGCCGGAGCCGGACGCCGGGCTGATCACCCGCGCGGTCCACCGGTGGCGCTTCGAGTCCCTCGGCCCGGCGGGCGGCTGATCCGGGACCGGGGAGCGCCGGACGGGATGCCTCCCGGAAAAGAATCCTGAAAGATTTTCCCGGACGTGTCGATCCGGGCCCCTCCCGTTCGACGCATGGGTGAGAGGCGGGGAACAGCCCCGCTTCCGGAGTCCGAGGAGACACCATGCCGCGCTATCTGACGATGGTCCGGATCGACGAGAGGAACGCCCCGGCCGAGGGCCCCAGCCCGGCGCTGATGGAGCGCATGGGGGCGCTCATCGAGGAGATGACCAAGGCAGGTGTCCTGCTGGACACCGCGGGTCTCACCCCGACCTCCGAAGGCACCAGGGTCACCTGGTCCGACGGCGAGTTCACCGTCACCGACGGGCCGTTCACCGAGACGAAGGAAGTCATCGGGGGCTACGCCCTCATCCAGGCCAAGGACAAGGCCGAGATCCTGGAATGGACCAAGCGCTTCCTCGCGGTCCACGAGCCGTACTGGACGATCACCTCCGAGATCCGGGAGATCGCCGAAGGCTGACGGGGACGGCGGACAGCGTCCGGGGCGGGGCGGCGGATCCTTGCCGCGCCCGCCCCCGGCTGCTCTGATGGGTGTCCGTGACAGCAACGAGCAGCGCCGTCGAGACCGTGTACCGGATCGAGTCGGCCAGGATCATCGCCGGAACGGCGCGCATCGTGCGGGACGTCGGAATCGCCGAGGAGATCGCCCAGGACGCACTGGTCGCCGCCCTGGAGCAGTGGCCGAGGACGGGCGTCCCCGACCGGCCCGGAGCCTGGCTCATGGCCACCGCGAAACACCGGGCGATCGATCTCGTACGCCGCAAGGAGACCTACGCCCGCAAGCTGGCCGAGGCCGGCCGGGCACTGGAGGACGTGCCGCCGCCCGGGGTGGCCGACCCGGACGCCATCGACGACGACCTGCTCCGGCTGATCTTCACCTCGTGCCATCCGGTGCTCTCCACCGAGGCGCGTGTCGCCCTCACCCTGCGGCTGCTCGGCGGCCTGAGCACCGACGAGATCTCCCGCGCGTTCCTGGCCACGGAATCCGCTGTCGCCCAGCGCATCGTCCGCGCCAAGCGGACCCTCGGCCGTGCGGGGGTGCCCTTCGAGGTGCCGTCGGGGCCGGAGCGTTCCGCACGGCTCGGCTCCGTGCTCGACGTCGTCTACCTGATCTTCAACGAGGGGTACGCGGCCACCGCGGGCGACGACTGGCTGCGCCCCGCGCTCTGCGAGGACGCCCTGCGGCTCGCGCGGCTGCTGGCGGGTCTGATGGACGGGGAGCCGGAGGTCCACGGGCTGGCGGCCCTCCTGGAACTGCAGGCGTCCCGTACCCGCGCCAGGACGGGCGCGGACGGCACGCCCCTCCTGCTGGCGGATCAGAACCGGGCCCGCTGGGACCAGTTGCTGATCCGACGGGGTTTCGCGGCTCTGGAACGGGCACACGCGCTGGGCGGCGCCCCGGGGCCGTACACGCTGCAGGCCGCGATCGCCGCCTGCCACGCCCGCGCCCTGCGCTACTCCGACACCGACTGGCCGACGATCGCCACCCTCTACGGGCACCTCGCCAGGGCCGCCCCGTCGCCGGTGGTGGAGCTGAACCGCGCGGTGGCCGTGTCGATGACCGAGGGACCGGAGGCGGGTCTCGCCCTGACCGACGCACTGGTGGACGATCCGGCACTCTCGGGGTACCACCTGCTGCCGAGTGTGCGCGGTGACCTGCTGGAGCGGCTGGGGCGGGGCGAGGAGGCACGAGCCGCTTTCGTACGGGCGTCGGAGCTGACCCGTAACGCACGGGAGCGGGAACTGCTGCTCGCACGTGCCGGGCGCGTGTCCCGATGAGTTCCGGGCGCTGCGGCGGTCTACCTTGCACAGCGTCCCGTGACGCACCGCGCGGAGTGGAGGAGAGAGACCATGCAGAAGATCAGGCCCTGTCTGTGGTTCGACGACCAGGCCCAGGAGGCCGCGGAGTTCTACGTCTCGGTCTTCGGCGGGGACTCCCGCATCGTCGACGTCACCCACAACCTGGACGCGGCGCCGGGGGAGACCGGATCGGTCCTGACGGTGGACTTCGTGCTCGCGGGCCAGGAGTACCTCGGCCTCAACGGCGGCCCTCATTTCCGCTTCAGCGAGGCCGTCTCGCTGAGCGTGGACTGTGTGGACCAGGAGGAGGTCGACAGGCTGTGGGCGAAGTTCACCGAGGAGGGTGAGGAGAGCATGTGCGGGTGGCTGAAGGACAAGTACGGCCTGTCCTGGCAGATCGTCCCGCGTGCGCTGCCCGAGCTGCTCGGCGGCCCCGACCGGGCCAGGGCCGGCCGGGCGATGAAGGCGATGATGGGCATGCGGAAGCTGGACGTGCGGGCCCTGCTGGACGCCTGAGGCGCGCAGCGCACGCCGTGCGCGGGCGGGGGAACGGGCGCACCCTGGAAACAGGACTCCCGGGAGGTGACCGTGATGATGGAGACCGCCGTCGGATGGCATGTCGAGCTGGAATTCGAGGAGGACACCCACCGGACCCGTGCGGCCGCGATGGTGCGGCTGAGTGACGGGACCGAAGTGCGGGCCCACGGCTACGCCAGCCGCCACCCCTCCGACTCGCAGCAGCCGCGGGTGGGGGAGGAGATCGCCGGGGCACGCGCGCTCAACGAACTGGCGATGAGGCTGCTCACCAAGGCGCACGACGAGATCGACGAGGCGTCCGGCCGGACGTCGTACCCGCTGACCTGATTCCCCGAACCGTTCCACCGCCGGAGGGCGGCGCGCGGACTCGGTAATGTCTGGGCCATGCCCAGCCGTTCACCGCTTCCGCCTCCGCCCCCGCCAGTGGAGATACGTACATGGCCCGACCGCGACGCCCTGTTGAGGGACCGGGCGGTGGTTCTCGGCGAGCTCGTGAAGATGTTCATCGGGCCCACGCGGCTCGGAATCCTGTGGATGTGGGCGGGGATCGCCGCACTCGGCTGGTCCCTGGTGGGATCGGCGTTCCTCATGTTCGAGGACGCCTACGACAGCCTGGGTGTGATCCCGGGGGTCATCTGTCTCGCCGCCGGCGCCGCCGTGCTGATCCCCGCGGGCGCCCTCCTGGCCGTCGGCGTGGCCAGGGACCTGCGCGTCCACCGGCTCCTCGTGGCGTGGGGCGGGCTGGACCGCGATCCCGTGGGTGACGTGCCCCTGCGCAGGCCACGGGCGAGCCTCGCCTGGCTGCTGCTGTCCTTCACGCTCTGCGCGGCGGGCCTGTTCGCCTGCGTTGGCGTCCCGGGGACCGCCAGGGCGGGCCAGGAGACGTACGGCCTGGTGGCCTGGCTGATGGGGCTCGGCTTCCTCGCCTGGCTGACCGGACTGACCGGAATCGTCAAGGCGTTCGCCCACCGCCGCTGGGTGCTGCGGGTACTCGTCGGGGCGCCGACGGGCCCGCCGGTCACGGTCGACGGCTGATCAGGGCCGCTTCACCGGCTGCCCGATCAGCATCGTCGGGGCGCCGGCCACCCGGGTCAGGATGACGGTGGCGGCGTGCGGCCCCTGGAGCTTCATCTTCCGGCGAAGCTCCTCCGGTTCGACCGCCGAGCCGCGCTTCTTGACGGTCAGGACACCGACCTGACGCTCCCTCAGCAGCGCTTTCAGCTTCTTCATGTTGAAGGGCAGCTGATCGGTGATCTCGTACGCGGCCGTGGCGTCGGATTCGTACGGAGTGTCGCTCGTGACATACGCGATCGTCTCGTCGATCAGCCTGCCACCGCACCGTTCCACGACGCGGGCCACCAGGTGGGCGCGGATGACGGCGCCGTCCGGCTCGTGCAGATACCGGCCGACGGGGCCGACCGGCGGGGCGGGGAGCGGGCCGTCGGAGACGAGGGTCGTGCGGGACGGGAGCAGCGTGGCCCGGAAGGCGCCGGGGGTGAAGCCCTCGCCGAACCAGAGCACGGCCTCCTTCACATCGCCGCCGTCCGAGATCCACTCGGCCTCGGCCTGCGGGCCGATCGCCTCGTGCGGCACGCCGGGGGCGATCTTCAGCGCGGCGCGGGGCGCCTTGAGCGCGGCCCCGGTCGCCCAGGAGAGCGGCGGTGAGTAGGCCTCGGGGTCGAAGATCCTGCCCCGTCCGCCGCGCCGCGCCGGGTCGACGAAGACGGCGTCGTACGGGGAGGTGTCGATCTCGGTGACGTCGGCGCACCGGACCTCGACGAGGTCCTGGAGGCCGAGCGCCTCGGCGTTGGCGCGGGCGACCTGGGCGGTGAGCGGATCGCGGTCCACGGCCAGGACCGAGATGCCCGCCCGGGCAAGGGCGATCGCGTCGCCTCCGATTCCGCAGCACAGGTCGGCCACGCTCCGCACGCCGAGCTCCGCGAACCGCTCCGCGCGGTAGCCGGCGACCGAGGTGCGGGTCGCCTGTTCCACGCCGTCGGGGGTGAAGAACATGCGGTACGCGTCCGCCGCCCCGAACTTCGCCACCGCGCGCTGCCGCAGCCGCGCCTGACCGAGCGCCGCCGACACCAGGGCGGCGGGATGCGTGCGGCGGAGCCGGGTCGCGGTCGCCAGTTCCCGTGCGGGGTCGTGGTCGCGCAGCTCGTCCAGTAGCGCCGCGCCCTCGGGGGAGCGCAGGGCGGCGAAGGCGGCGAGAGGGTCGGCGGGGTCGGCCTGATCGGCGGGGGGAAGGGCGTTCACGAATCCATTGTGAGCCAGCCGGGGGACGCGGCGGGTCCGCCGGAGGTGTCGCGGCGGGCGGCCGATATCCCGGTGGCAGGATGCGGCGCCATGCAGCTAGTACGACAAAAAGAAAAATTCGCCACGAAGCGTCACAGAACGGCCTGTGCGGTCCTGGCCGCCCTGTTGATCGGCGCCGCCGCCTCCGGGTGCGCCGACGGTAAGGACGAAGGGGCCGGCGGCTTGCGGAAGCCGGCCGCCGGGCAGCCGGGGGCCGCCGCCGCGCAGGCGGGTCCCGCCGCGGCCGAGGCCAAGGTCAAGGCCAAGGCCGAGCGGCTGAAGCGGGAGCAGGCCGCCCGCGTCGCCGTCGCGAAGAAGTGGGGTCTGGCGAAGGTGCCGCTCGTCGCCCCAGCGCCACCCGCCGTGAAGCCGCGCATCACCACCCGTGAGGGGTTCGAGGTGGAGGGCGGGGAGAAGCTGCCGCCGGTCTTCACCACCGTGCCCACCAAGGAGCGGATCGTCTTCCTGACGATGGACGACGGGGCGGAGAAGGATCCCGAGCTGCTGCGGATGATGACCGAGCTGAAGATCCCGTACAGCGCCTTCCTCACCGACTACGTGGTGAGTGACGACTACGGCTACTTCAAGGACATGCAGGCCCGGGGCGTCACCCTCAACAACCACACGCTCAACCACCGCTACCTTCCGGGGCTTTCGAAGGCCGACCAGCGGCGGGAGATCTGCGGCGAGCAGGACAAGCTCGGGAAGTACTTCGGGAAGCGGCCCACCCTCTTCCGGCCGCCGTACGGCAACTACAACGGCGACACCCTGCGCATCGCCGCGTCCTGCGGCATCAAGGCCGTGCCCCTGTGGGCGGCCGAGGCGTTCCCCGACCACATGGAGTGGCGGGAGTGGGACCAGGACCTGCATCCCGGCGACATCATCCTCACCCACTTCCGGGGGTCCGAGGACTGGAAGGGGTCCATGACCGACATGATCCGCCGCGTCATGGAGACGGTCACGGACAAGGGGTACGCCGTGGCCAGGCTGGAGGACTACGTCTGAGGTGACTGCGTCCGGTGCGGGGCGCGGGTGCGGACGGTGTGACGGGCCGTCCGCCCCGTCCGCAGCGTCCCCGTCCCGCGGCCGGAACACCGCGGCGGTCTCCCGCGTTGTCCGGGCGTGCGCCGGTCCAACGGCGCCACGCGAGGGTGGTGAATTGGCACTCCGCTTGACCGAGTGCTAATCGCGGTCATAGTCTCAGTGCTGGCACTCCCCAAGGGAGAGTGCCAGCACTACCGCGCGACAGGGCAGGTCCGGCACCCGCGACGACGGATCGACCTGGTCGCCACACCACAGACTGTTAAACCCCGTGAGATCTCCGAAGGGGGAGACCGGATCGTGTCGACCACCAGCTCCAAGGTTGCGATCAAGCCGCTCGAGGACCGCATTGTGGTCCAGCCGCTCGACGCCGAGCAGACCACGGCTTCCGGCCTGGTCATTCCGGACACCGCGAAGGAGAAGCCCCAGGAGGGCGTCGTCCTGGCCGTGGGCCCGGGCCGCTTCGAGAACGGCGAGCGCCTTCCGCTCGACGTCAAGACCGGCGACGTCGTTCTGTACAGCAAGTACGGCGGCACCGAGGTGAAGTACAACGGCGAGGAGTACCTCGTCCTCTCGGCGCGCGACGTCCTCGCGATCGTCGAGAAGTAATTCACCCACGTTTGCTTCTGTTCTGCGCCCCTGGCCCCCTGCGAAATAACTAGCCGGGCGGCGAGGGGCGCAGTTCGTTTTGAGAGGGAAGAAAACAGCCCATGGCGAAGATTCTGAAGTTCGACGAGGACGCCCGTCGCGCCCTTGAGCGCGGCGTCAACAAGCTTGCCGACACGGTGAAGGTGACGATCGGCCCGAAGGGCCGCAACGTCGTCATCGACAAGAAGTTCGGCGCTCCCACCATCACCAACGACGGTGTCACCATCGCGCGCGAGGTCGAGCTCGACGACCCGTACGAGAACCTCGGTGCCCAGCTGGTGAAGGAGGTGGCGACCAAGACCAACGACGTAGCTGGTGACGGCACCACCACCGCCACCGTGCTCGCCCAGGCCCTCGTCCGCGAAGGCCTGCGCAACGTCGCCGCGGGCGCGTCCCCGGCCGCCCTGAAGAAGGGCATCGACGCCGCCGTGAAGGCCGTGTCCGAGGACCTCCTCGCGACCGCCCGCCCGATCGACGACAAGGCCGACATCGCCGCCGTGGCCGCGCTCTCCGCGCAGGACCCGCAGGTCGGCGAGCTCATCGCGGACGCGATGGACAAGGTCGGCAAGGACGGTGTCATCACCGTCGAGGAGTCCAACACCTTCGGTCTGGACCTCGAGTTCACCGAGGGCATGGCCTTCGACAAGGGTTACCTGTCCCCGTACATGGTGACCGACCAGGAGCGTATGGAGGCCGTCCTCGACGACCCGTACATCCTGATCCACCAGGGCAAGATCGGCTCCATCCAGGAGCTGCTCCCGCTCCTGGAGAAGGTCATCCAGGCCGGTGCCTCGAAGCCGCTGCTGATCATCGCCGAGGACGTCGAGGGCGAGGCGCTCTCCACCCTCGTCGTCAACAAGATCCGTGGCACCTTCAACGCCGTCGCGGTGAAGGCCCCCGGCTTCGGTGACCGCCGCAAGGCCATGCTCGGCGACATCGCCACCCTCACCGGTGCGACCGTCATCGCCGAGGAGGTCGGCCTCAAGCTCGACCAGGCCGGTCTGGACGTGCTGGGCACCGCCCGCCGCGTCACCGTCTCCAAGGACGACACGACCATCGTCGACGGCGGCGGCGACTCCGCCGACGTCAAGGGCCGCGTCAACCAGATCAAGGCCGAGATCGAGTCCACGGACTCCGACTGGGACCGCGAGAAGCTCCAGGAGCGCCTCGCGAAGCTGGCCGGCGGCGTGTGCGTGATCCGTGTCGGTGCCGCCACCGAGGTGGAGCTCAAGGAGAAGAAGCACCGTCTGGAGGACGCCATCTCCGCGACCCGCGCCGCGGTCGAGGAGGGCATCGTCTCCGGTGGTGGCTCCGCTCTGGTCCACGCCGTCAAGGTCCTCGAGGGCAACCTCGGCAAGACCGGCGACGAGGCCACGGGTGTCGCGGTCGTGCGCCGCGCCGCCGTCGAGCCGCTCCGCTGGATCGCCGAGAACGCGGGCCTCGAGGGCTACGTCATCACCTCGAAGGTCTCCGAGCTCGAAAAGGGTCAGGGCTTCAACGCCGCGACCGGTGAGTACGGCGACCTGGTGAAGGCCGGCGTCATCGACCCGGTCAAGGTCACCCGCTCCGCCCTGGAGAACGCCGCGTCCATCGCGTCGCTGCTGCTCACGACCGAGACCCTGGTCGTCGAGAAGCCGGCCGAGGACGAGGCCGACGCCGGCCACGGCGGCCACGGCCACTCCCACTAGTACGCTCCGTACGCCGCCGAGGGGCACGATCCCCTCGGCCTTGCGGTCCTCGGGCAGCAGGCTGATGCCCGCCCTGAACGCGGCGGGCGTGGAGCCGGTACGCACC
>NZ_JBHWZS010000102.1:0-26652 GCF_042728155.1 Streptomyces sp. NPDC060209 | reverse complement strand
CCGGGGCGGCCTCGGCGGCCGACCCGGGGCACCTGAAATCCATGGGTGCCGGGTGACCGGGAAGGCACCATGGCGGCATGAAGCCGCTGCTGCTGATCGACATCGACGGTCCGCTCAACCCGTACGCGGCGCTGTCCCGCCGCACCGTCCCGGAGGGCTACACCCTCCACCGGATGCGGCCGACGGGGTGGAAGGTGGGAGTGCCGCTGCCCGTCCTGCTCAGCCCCGGACACGGCGACGAGCTGCTGGCTCTCGCCGGCCGGTACGAACTCGTCTGGGCGACCACCTGGAAGGACGAGGCGAACGAGTGGGTCGGCCCGCGCATCGGGCTGCCCCCGTTGCCGTACATCGACTGGCCCGCGATGCACCTGGCCACGGTGGACGGGACGTACTGGAAGACCCGCCATGTCGTCGACTACGCGGACGGGAGGCCGTTCGCCTGGATCGACGACGAGATCTCCGAGCTCGACAAGGCCTGGGTCGCCGCGCACCACCCGGGGCGGGCCCTCCTGCGGCGGATCGACCCCTGGGTGGGTCTGGTGCGGGCTGACTTCGACGTGCTCGCCGAATGGGTGGCGTGAACCCTCGCTCCGAGCAGGCGTGAGGGTACTGCCCGGACGCTCAGCTCCAGGGAAGCGAGGCGCGGTGGCGCCAGTACGCCTCCGGCTCCTCCACCAGGGCGGCCAGCCGGTCCAGCCGGTCCGGGTCCAGGTCGAGCAGGGGCGCGTGCAGGTTGGCCGCCAGCTGGGTGACGGTGACCGCGCCGGACAGTACGACTCCGGCCCACGGCTGGTGGAGCACGAGCGCCAGGGCGACGGCGTCCGCGTCCAGTCCTGCTTCGGCTCCGATCTCCCGGACGACGGCGGGCGCCTCGGTCCCGGCGAGCCGGCCGTTGGCCACGGCCTCCTTGACGATCACGGTCAACCCGGCGTCGTGCGCCTCCGCGAGTGCCGCTCCCGCGGAGGTCTCCAGGGCGTTGTAGGTGGCCTGGACGGTACGGAAGAGGGGTTCGCCGTCCACCGTCACGGCAAGGGCGGCGCGGATGGCGTCGGCCTGGCCGGGGCCGCTGGCGGAGAAGCCGACCGTGGTGCCCCCGGCGGCCAGCTCGGCGAGACGCGCGTGCAGGTCCTTGTCGCTCAGCGCCGGGCTGTCGGCGGTCAGCGAGTGGATCTGGTAGAGATCGAGCCGGTCGCCGAGCAGTCCGGCCGTCTCGCCGTGCTGGCGTTCGAAGGTGGCGAGTCCGTGGTCCTTCACCTCGTGCGTCTCGGCGTCCACGCGCCAGTCGCCGGTGTAGGTGTACCCCCACTTGCTGCCGATGACCACATCCATCACATCTGGACGGGTGGTCAGCCACTCGGCGAGGAACTCCTCGGCGCGGCCGTAGGAGCGGGCGGCGTCGAAGTAGCGCACACCCTGGGCATAGGCCGCGTCCAGGAGTTCATGGGTGCGGGCGCGCAGCGCGTCCACGCCGCGGTCGCCGGGCAGATCGCGGTCGCGGTGCGGCGTGATGTAGCCGGGCCTGCCGACGGCGGCCAGGCCGAGCCCGATGTGGGAGGTCGGGGTAGTCGCTCGGTTCAGGCGGGCGAAGGGCATCGCGGGCTCCTCTGGGTCGGTTCCGAACGCCTTCCCGTCAACGTAGCCCGCGATGCCTGCGAATCATCCGCGCGCGGTCGCCCAGGCGTGCTGCGTCACCAGGTCGGCCTTCACCTCGGCCAGCTGGACGGCGACGGCCGAGGGGGCCGTCCCGCCGCGCCCGTCTCGCGAGGCGAGCGCGCCGGGCACGTTCAGGACGGTGCGCACCTCCGGGGTGAGGTGCTCGGAGATCTTCGCGAACTGCTCGTCCGTCAGCTCGTCGAGCTCGATGCCCTGCTGCTCGCAGACCTTCACGCACTCGCCCGCGACCTCGTGCGCCACCCGGAACGGGACGCCCTGCTTGACCAGCCACTCGGCGATGTCCGTGGCGAGCGAGAAGCCGGCCGGGGCCAGTTCCTCCATGCGCTCCCGGTTGACGGTGAGCGTCGCCATCATGCCGGTGAAGGCGGGGAGCAGGACCTCGAGCTGGTCACAGGAGTCGAAGACCGGCTCCTTGTCCTCCTGGAGGTCGCGGTTGTAGGCGAGCGGGAGGGCCTTCAGGGTCGCCATCAGCCCGGTCAGGTTGCCGATGAGGCGGCCGGACTTGCCGCGGGCCAGCTCGGCGATGTCCGGGTTCTTCTTCTGCGGCATGATCGAGGAGCCGGTGGAGAAGGCGTCGTGGAGGGTGACGAAGGAGAACTCCTTCGTGTTCCAGATGATGATCTCCTCCGCGATACGGGAGAGGTTGATGCCGATCATCGCGGTGATGAACGCGAACTCGGCGACGAAGTCCCGGGACGCGGTGCCGTCGATGGAGTTGGCGACGGAGCCGTGCTCGAAGCCGAGGTCGGCGGCGACGGCCTCCGGGTCGAGGCCGAGGGACGACCCGGCCAGCGCGCCGGAGCCGTACGGGGACACGGCGGTGCGCTCGTCCCACTGCCGCAGCCGCTCCGCGTCACGGATCAGGGGCTGCACATGGGCCAGGACGTGGTGGGCGAAGAGGACGGGCTGCGCGTGCTGAAGGTGCGTGCGGCCGGGCATGGCCACGTCCGGGTGCGCCTCCGCCAGTCCCACCAGCGCGTCCTGGAGCTCGGCGACGAGTCCGCCGATGATCCGGGCGTGGTCGCGCAGGTACATGCGGAAGAGCGTGGCGACCTGGTCGTTGCGGGACCGGCCGGCGCGCAGCTTCCCGCCGAGGTCCGGGCCGAGGCGCTCGAGGAGACCGCGCTCCAGCGCGGTGTGGACGTCCTCGTCCGCGATGGTGCCGGTGAACGAACCGTCGGCGACGGCGGCTTCCAGCGCGTCGAGTCCGGCGATCATGCGGGTCAGCTCGTCCTCGGTGAGCAGTCCCGCCTTGTTGAGCACGCGCGCGTGGGCACGGGAGCCCGCGATGTCGTACGGCGCGAGTCGCCAGTCGAAGTGGACGGAGGCGGACAGCTTGGCCAGCGCCTCGGCGGGGCCGTCGGCGAAACGGCCGCCCCAGAGGCGTACGTCGCTGTTGCCGGTGCCGTTGCTCACTGCGTGCTCCTCGGAGGTGCAAGGGGTGGGATGTGCGCCCGCCTCCCTGTCGCTGGAGGACGGGGAGGCGGCTTGTCGTACGCGTCGTGCCGGGCGGTGCCGCACTCGTGCGAACGGGATCCTGGCGCCGTCGACCTCGGCGCCCACTCACTGATAGGCATAACTATGCAATGCTCCGTATGAATTGTCAAAAGCGCAGGCAGAGGGTCACTGATCGGTGATCCCGGGGTGGCTCGCCATGATCGCTTCGGCCGTCCGCCACACGCGGGGCAGGAAGCGGAGGACCTCGTCGGCGCGGCGGAGGAGGTCCCCGGAAGAGCCGATGCCGAGGTCGGCGACGGCCGCCTCGAACGCCGGGGTGCGGGAACGGTGGAGCGCGGGGGCGTCCGCCGCGAGCACGGTGTGGCAGCGGGCGAAGGTCGCGATGATCCAGAAGACGGCCTCGCGGTGGTCTCCGCGGTCGATGAGGTCCTGACTGCCGCCGATCGCGACCGGCCGGGCGGCCGGTGTGAGGTCGCCGCTGAAGAAGTACGGCGTCCTCGCGACGGGGGCGGTGGCGTCGAACGTCCGGGTGAGCTCGTCCAGATGGTGCTGGACGCGTCCGGCCGGCAGGTTCCGGCAGCCGAGCAGGCCCAGCAGTTCCGGGTAGAGCCCGGGGTGGCCGTGGTCGGTGAGGACCTCACGCGCGGCCGGGTAGCGCAGGCGCACGGTGGGGTTGCGAAGGGCGGCGGCCAGCAGCACATGGGTGGTCACGCCGGTGGGGAACAGCCAGGAGGTGACCTGCTCGTGGAAGGGCGCGGAGCCGTCGATCGCCGCGAGGCGGTTCTCGACGCGCCGGCGGGCGTCCAGGCACCTGCGCCGGACCCAGGGGCGGGCGGCGAAGCGGGGTGAGACCTGTGCCAGCAGGGTGCGCAGGTGGCCGGTCGGGTCGTCGACGACCGTGTCCGTACGGAAGCTCCCGGCGAGGTGGTAGGAGCCGAGGACCTGGTCGGCGGACCCGATCGCCGCCAGGGGCAGACGGCTGACTTCCAGCAGGACGCCCCTGTGGCGGAACTTGCCGGGGCCGATGGGTGGTTCGTCCTCGGCGGTGACCACGACGACGTCGATGTCGGACGAGGGCGCCAGCCGGGCGCCGGCCGGAAGCCCCACGGTCGATCCACTGATGTACGCGCCCTGGTATCCGGCTTCCGCACGGGCGTACCGGGCGACCCAGTCGGCCGCGGCGGTACGCGCCGCCCCGACCGTCACCTGGAAATTCTCTCCCGCCGCATCCCGACCCGGCTCGATAATCGATTCCATGGGAAAAACCTACGAGCGCATCGACGGACGGCTCAGGACTTTCATCGAGGAACAGCCCCTCTTCTTCACCGCGACCGCGCCCCTGGACGGCGACGGCACGGTCAACCTCTCGCCCAAGGGCATGAGCGGGTCGTTCGCCGTCGTCGACGAACGGACCGTGGCCTACCTCGACTTCGCCGGCAGCACTGCCGAGACCATCGCCCATCTCCGCGAGAACGGGCGCATCACGCTGATGTGGTGCGCCTTCCAGGGCCCGCCCAACATCGTCCGTGTGCACGGCCGCGGGGAGCCGGTCTTCCGTGACGACCCGCGCTTCCCAGGGCTGCTCGGCCTTTTCTCCGGCATCGACCCGACCCCCCACGGGCTGCGCGCGATCATCGTGGTGACGGCCGAGCTGATCCGGGACTCCTGTGGGTACGCGGTGCCGTTCATGTCGTACGAAGAGGACCGCTCCCTGCACGCCGACCGTTTCCGGCGCGAGGACGACGACAGCCTGAGCCGGTACTTCGAGAAGAAACAGGACATCGCCACCAGCATCGACGGACTGCCGGGGCTCCCCCTGCCACTGCCCGCGATGCCCACGCCGGCCGCGGGGTGAGGCACTGGGCCGTACGGAGCAGGTGCGGTGGGGGCGGGCCGCCGCGCCCCGTACGGTCCGGAGCATGCGCAGATTCCTGGTGACCGCGTCGGTTCTCCTGGCCCTGGCCGGTTCGCTCGCGGCGCGGCCCGCCGGGCCCCCGCCTCTGCCGGAACGGCTGGCCGACACCGGCGGCGGTACGCAGCTGATCACCGCCGAGGCCGCCGGCACGGACTCCAGCACGGGCACGGTCACCTGGTGGGACCGGCGTGGGAGCGGCTGGGTGGCGGCGGGTTCGGCGCCCGCCCGCTTCGGGGCGAACGGCCTGGCCGACGGCGCCACCCGTACCCAGGGCACGAACACCACGCCCACCGGGCTGTACGACCTGCCGTACGCCTTCGGGACCGAGGCCGCTCCGCCCGGAGCCCGCTATCCCTACCGCCGGGTCGGTGAGAGCTCGTGGTGGTGCCAGGACAACGCGTCCCGCGCCTACAACCGCTGGGTGGATCCGCGGCCCGCCGACTGCCGACCGGACGAGGCCGAACACCTCGTCACCTATTCCACGCAGTACGCCCATGCGCTCGTCATCGGCTTCAACTACCACCGGCCGGTGCGGGGCAGGGGCGCCGGCATCTTTCTGCACGTCGACGGGAAGGGCGCGACCGCCGGCTGTGTGTCCGTGCCGGCGGCCGCCATGGGCCGGATCCTGACCTGGGCCGACCCGGCCCGCCGTCCGCACATCGCGGTCGGGACGGCGTCCGGCCCGACCGCGATCACCCGCTACTGAGGACCGCGGTCGTTCTGTGCCAGCCGCAGCAGGTGGTCGGCCAGCGCCTGGCCGCCGTTCGGGTCACGGCTGATCAGCATCAGTGTGTCGTCCCCGGCGATCGTGCCGAGGATCGCCTGGAGTTCGGCCTGGTCGATGGCCGAGGCGAGGAACTGGGCGGCGCCCGGAGGCGTACGCAGCACCACGAGGTTGGCCGAGGCCTCCGCCGAGATGAGCAGCTCGGCCGAGAGCCTGCGCATCCGCTCCTCCTTGGCCGAGCCTCCGAGCGGCGCCTGCGGGGTGCGGAAACCGCCCTCGCTCGGCACCGCGTAGATCAGCTCGCCGCCGGTGTTGCGGATCTTCACCGCGCCGAGCTCGTCCAGGTCCCGGGAGAGCGTCGCCTGGGTGACGCTCAGCCCGTCGTCGGACAGGAGCCTGGCCAGCTGGCTCTGCGAGCGCACCGGCTGGCGGTTCAGGATGTCCACGATCCTGCGGTGGCGTGCCGTGCGGGTATGTGGCACCGACGGCCCGCCGTGGTCGGTTTCCTGCGCCTCGGTCATCGTCGTCGCCTCATTCTCCGGATCGTCACTCTCCGGATCGTCCGTCCCCGTAAGCCGCGTCGAGAGCTCCCGGCAGAATCCGCAGGAACGCGTCCACCTCGGCGTCACCGATGATCAGCGGCGGCATGAGCCGTACGACGTCGGGGGCGGGCGCGTTCACCAGGAGTCCGGCTCCCTGAGCCGCCTGCTGCACCTTCGGTGCGAGGGGCCCGGTGAGCACGATACCCAGCAGCAGTCCCGAGCCGCGGACGTGGGAGACCGACGGGTGCCCGAGGCCCTCGACGCCGTCCCGGATCCGCTCGCCGAGCCGCTTCACGTTGTCCAGGATGCCCTCGGTGGCAAGGGTGTCCAGCACTGCGAGACCGGCGGCGCAGGCGACGGGGTTGCCGCCGAACGTCGTGCCGTGCTGACCGGGCTTCAGCAGGTCGGCCGCGGCACCGAACGCGACGGTGGCGCCAATCGGAAGTCCGCCGCCGAGGCCCTTGGCCAGGGTGACCACGTCGGGCTCGACGCCCTGGTGTGCCTGGTGCTCGAACCAGTGGCCGCAGCGGCCGATCCCGGTCTGCACCTCGTCCAGGACGAGCAGCGTGCCGGTGGCCCGCGTGATCTCCCTGGCCGCCTCCAGATAGCCCTTGGGCGGTACGACGACGCCGTTCTCGCCCTGCACCGGTTCGATGATCAGCAGCGCGGTGTCGGTCGTCACCGCGGCCCGGAGCGCATCGACATCGCCGTACGGCACGTGTGTGACGTCGCCGGGCAGCGGCAGGAACGGGTCGCGCTTGCCGGGCTGGCCGGTCAGCGCGAGGCTGCCCATGGTCCGGCCGTGGAAGCCGCCGTCGGTGGCGACCATGTGCGTACGCCCGGTCAGCCGGCCGATCTTGAAGGCCGCCTCGTTGGCCTCGGCGCCGGAGTTGCAGAAGAAGACCTTGCCCGTGCGCCCGAAGAGCTGCAGCAGCCGTTCGGCGAGCGCGATGGGGGGCTCGGCGGTGTAGAGGTTGGAGACGTGGCCGAGGGTGGCGATCTGTGTGGAGACGGCCTCGATCACCGCGGGGTGGGCGTGGCCGAGCGCGTTGACCGCGATCCCGCCGACGAAGTCGAGGTACTCGGTCCCGTCCGCGTCCCACACCAGGGCGCCCGCGCCGCGCACCAGCGGCAGCTGCGGGGTCCCGTAGTTGTCCATCAGCGCACCCTGCCAGCGCTGTGCGAACTCCTCGTTGCTCATGACTCCCCCTCTGCGTCGGGCTGTGCGACGGGCGTCGCGTCGGGCACGACCATCGTGCCGATTCCCTCGTCGGTGAAGATCTCCAGCAGGATCGAGTGCTGGACCCGGCCGTCGATGACACGGGCGGTCTCGACACCGTTGCGTACGGCGTGGAGGCAGCCCTGCATCTTGGGCACCATGCCGCTGGAGAGGTCGGGCAGCAGCTTCTCCAGCTGGGTGGCGGTGAGGCGGCTGATGACGTCGTCGCTGTTGGGCCAGTCCTCGTAGAGGCCCTCGACGTCGGTGAGGACCATCAAGGTCTCGGCGTTCAGCGCTGCGGCGAGTGCCGCGGCCGCGGTGTCGGCGTTGACGTTGTAGACGTGGTTGTCCTCGGCGGAGCGGGCGATGGAGGAGATGACCGGGATCCGGCCGTCGTCCAGCAGCGCCTGGATCGCTCCGGTGTCGATGTCGGTGATCTCACCGACCCGCCCGATGTCGACGGCCTCACCGTCGATCATCGGACGGTGCTGGGTCGCGGTGATCGTGTGGGCGTCCTCGCCGGTCATGCCGACGGCGAGCGGGCCGTGCTGGTTGAGCAGCCCGACGAGCTCGCGCTGGACCTGCCCGGCCAGCACCATGCGCACGACGTCCATGGCCTCGGGTGTGGTGACGCGCAGCCCGGCCTTGAATTCGCTGACCAGGCCCTGCTTGTCGAGCTGGGCGCTGATCTGCGGGCCGCCGCCGTGTACGACGACGGGCTTCAGGCCGGCGTGCCGCAGGAAGACGACGTCCTGGGCGAAGGCGGCCTTCAGCTCCTCGTCGATCATGGCGTTGCCGCCGAACTTGATGACGACGGTCTTGCCGTTGTGCCGGGTGAGCCAGGGCAGCGCCTCGATGAGGATCTGTGCCTTGGGCAGCGCGTTGTGCTTCCTCGCGGCGCTCATGAGCTGTACGCGCTGTTCTCGTGGACGTACTCGGCGGTCAGGTCGTTGGCCCAGATCACGGCGGACTCGTCTCCCGCCGCGAGGTCCGCGGTGATCCTGACCTCCCGGTAGCGCATGTCGACCAGCTCGCGGTCCGCGCCGACGCCGCCGTTCTTGCACACCCAGACGTCGTTGATGGCGACGTTCAGCCGGTCCGGCTCGAAGGCGGCCTTCGTGGTGCCGATCGCGGAGAGGACACGGCCCCAGTTGGGGTCCTCGCCGTGGATGGCGCACTTGAGGAGGTTGTTACGGGCGATGCTCCGGCCGACCTCCACGGCGTCGTCCTCGGTCGCCGCGTTGATCACCTCGATCCGGATGTCCTTGGAGGCGCCCTCGGCGTCGCCGATCAGCTGCCGGGCGAGATCGGCGCAGACGCTCTGCACGGCCCGGTCGAACTCGGCCTGCGCAGGGGCGATTCCGCTCGCCCCGGAGGCGAGCAGCAGCACGGTGTCGTTGGTCGACATGCAGCCGTCGGAGTCGACCCGGTCGAAGGTGGTCCGGGTGGCGGCCCGCAGCGCGGTGTCGAGCGCGGGAGCCTCGACGTCGGCGTCGGTGGTGAGGACGACCAGCATCGTGGCGAGTCCGGGGGCGAGCATGCCCGCGCCCTTGGCCATGCCGCCGACGGTCCAGCCCTCGCCGCCCGCGACCGCGGTCTTGTGGACCGTGTCCGTGGTCTTGATCGCGATGGCGGCCTTCTCGCCGCCGTGCTCGCTCAGGGCGGCCGCGGCCGTCTCGATGCCGGGCAGGAGCTTGTCCATGGGGAGAAGCAGGCCGATCAGCCCGGTCGACGCGACCGCGATCTCCCCGGCGCTGTGCCCGGTGAGGACCTCGGCGGCCTTCTCCGCGGTGGCGTGGGTGTCCTGGAAGCCCTGGGGCCCCGTACAGGCGTTGGCCCCACCGGAGTTGAGGACGACGGCGGTCACTTCGCCGCCCTTGAGCACCTGTTCCGACCAGAGGACGGGTGCGGCCTTGACGCGGTTGGAGGTGAAGACGCCCGCGGCGGCGCGGCGGGGCCCGTTGTTGACCACGAGGGCCAGGTCGGGATTACCGCTCTCCTTGATTCCGGCGGCGATGCCCGCCGCCGTGAATCCCTTGGCTGCCGTGACGCTCACTGCATCTCCTCATTCGCTTCTCCGCCTACGCACCGCGGCGGCGTGGCTCTCGTCGTAACCCGCAGCCCGGCGGCTACGCGTGGGGCGCTCATGGTGCGACCCCGATCGTGGAAAGACCCGTGTCCTCGGGGAGCCCGAGAGCGATGTTCATGCTCTGCAGGGCGCCTCCGGCGGTGCCCTTCGCGAGGTTGTCGATGGCGCTGATGACGATGATCCGGCCGGCTGCCTCGTCGTGGGCGACCTGGACCTGCACCGCGTTGGATCCGTATACCGCCGCGGTGGACGGCCACTGCCCCTCGGGCAGCAGATCGACGAACGGCTCGTCGGCGAAGGCCTTCTCGTACGCCGCACGGAGCGACTCGGCGCCCACTCCGGGCTTCGCCTTCGCGCTGCACGTGGCGAGGATGCCGCGGGGCATGGGCGCGAGGGTCGGGGTGAAGGACACGGACACGGGCTCACCGGCCGCGGCGCCGAGGTTCTGGATCATCTCGGGGGTGTGCCGGTGGACGCCGCCGACTCCGTACGGGGTCATGTTGCCCATGACCTCGGAGCCGAGCAGGTGCGGCTTGGCCGACTTGCCCGCGCCGGAGGTGCCGGACGCGGCGACGACGACGGCCTCGGGTTCGGCGAGGCCGGCCGCGTACGCCGGAAAGAGCGCCAGGGAGACGGCCGTCGGGTAGCAGCCGGGCACGGCGATGCGCTTGGACCCCTCCAGCGCCGCGCGTGCCCCGGGCAGTTCGGGCAGGCCGTAGGGCCAGGTGCCGGCGTGCGGCGAGCCGTAGAACTTCTCCCAGTCCGCAGGGTTCTCGAGCCGGAAATCGGCGCCCATGTCGACGACGAGCACCTCGTCACCGAGCTGTTCCGCCACGGCGGCGGACTGTCCGTGCGGCAGGGCCAGGAAGACGACGTCGTGGCCGCTGAGCACCTCTGCCGTGGTCGGCTGGAGGACGCGGTCCGCGAGCGGCCGCAGGTGCGGCTGCAGTGCGCCGAGCCGCTCGCCGGCGTTGGAGTGGGCGGTGAGGGCCCCGATCTCGACCTCTGGGTGGGTGAGGAGCAGACGGAGCAACTCCCCGCCGGCGTAACCGCTCGCTCCTGCCACTGCCGCACGTACCACCATCGGAATTCCTCCTCATCGATGGCATGACTATACGCAGCTATGCAGTTTTATGCAAAGCCCATGCCGTCGGAACCCGGCTCCGTCAGGACGCCGGGTACGTCGGCAGGCACCTTCGGTGACGCCCCGAACGCCCCCACGCCCCCAAGCCCCCACGGGGACGGCTGGCGGGGCCGACGCGCCCCGGCACCACTCCCCCGCAGCCGTCAGAAGACGAAGTCGTCGGTCAGAACGCACCCGTCCACCTGGGCGGGCGCGGTGCTCACGTCGCCCGTCGCCTCGAAGTCCGGGTTGCAGTTGAGGACGAGCAGGTTGGACGCGGACAGGTGGCGCAGCGTGTCCGGGTCGGGCGCGATGACGGCGAAGTCCGCGCCGATGCCGAACCCTCCGTCGATACCGGCCTCCGGTGCGGTCTTCACCCGCTCGGCGATGTCGGCGCGGTAGGCGTTCTGCAGCTTCTTCATGCCCTCGCCGGATCCGGTCCAGAAGACACGGATGTAGCCGTTCCCCCCGTCTCCGCAGGTGCCGCGGAAGCGCACGCCCCAGCTCTCGTCGAACTGCTCGTCCATGGGGTAGTAACGGTCGTCCGACGGGTCGATGCTGTACTGCTCGCAGGTCGTGAACCGCTGCAGGAACTCACCGGCCGCCATGACCGACCCGGACTCCGGGAGGTTGGCGAGCATGAACCGCTCCCGGGTGCTCAGCCCGCCGTCGCCGCCGGTGCCGCCGTTGCGTCCGGCACCGTCGGCCGGCTGCGGCTCCGCCGCGCCACCGATCGCGCCGACCGCCGCCGCGTCGCCGCTCCCGCCGTCGTCCTCACAGCCCGCCAGGCTCACCACCGCCGCACCCGCGACCATCACAGCCGTGAAAGCCCGCACCACACGCATTCCGTCCCCCGTCGCTCCGCTGTCGGTTGCAACCCGGGACCCTAGGACATGAGCATGTCCAAGATCAAAGCCGGTGGCCCGGGCGGCGCCCCGCGCCTGCTGAGGCGGGTGCGGCGGAACTTCGGTTATATGGCCTGGGGACCGCCGGAGCACGGCGTGAGCGCGAACACGCAGAGGAGAGATGAGCGGCCATGGGCGAGATCGTCGACGAGATCAGCCGTGTACACCGGGAGGTCGGCACTCGCCAGGTGGCGTCGGACGCGGCGGGCACGGTGTTGTTGCGGCGCACCTTCGACGCCGGTGCCGCCGAGGTCTGGGCGGCGGTGACCTCGCCGGAGCGGATCGCCCGGTGGTTCCTCCCGGTGACCGGTGAGCTCCGGGAGGGCGGGAGCTACCAGCTGGAGGGGAACGCCGGCGGCGAGATCCTGGAGTGCGTGCCCCCGGAGCGGCTCCGTGTGTCCTGGGTGATCGGACCCGACCCCGGCTTCAGCGAGGTCGAGGTGCGCCTCACACCGGAGGGCACCGACCGGACGGTGTTCGAACTGGAGCACGCGTCCGTGGTTCCTGAGGAGTTCCGGAGCCAGTACGGGCCGGGCGCGGTCGGGATCGGCTGGGACCTGGCTCTTCTGGGGCTCGGGTGGCACCTGACGGACGACGGGCTCAGCCCGGAGGACGCCGTGGAGTGGCAGACCTCTCCCGAGGCGAAGGCCTTCGTGGCGCGCTCGGGCGAGGAATGGGGTCGCGCGTTCTCCGCTTCCGGGGCGGACCCGGAGACCGTGACCGCGACGACCGTGGCGACGATCGCGTTCTACACGGGGGAATAGACCGGAGAGGGGAGCGGACCGGCGGTCACCGGTCCTGCACGGACCCGTCCCGCAGGCGGCACTCGTACCGCCCTGCCGCCTCCAGCATCCAGGGGTCGGGCAGGAGCTCCCGGTCCACGGATCCGATCAGGTCGTATCCCGCCACACACCGCGGATCGTCCCGCTCGGCCAGCCCGTACACGGCCCGGATACGCGTCGTACCGTCTTCGTCGTGCAGCAGGCCGGCCAGCACGTCGGCGATGTCCGGGCTCCGGCCCGGGTACTCGGCAAGCCAGGCGCACGCGGCCGCACGCACATCACTGTCGGCGTCCCGGGCCAGCGTGAACACCGCCCGCAACGCCTCGTCCGTGGTGAGCAGCCCCTCCGACCGCCGAAGTGTGTACGGCACCATGCGGCGGACGTCCGGAACCGGGTGCGTGAGATGGGAAAGGCCCACCGCCTCCACCTCCGGGGCGTCGTGGTCGGCCAGGCCGTTCAGCACGGCACGGAGAACAGCCGGGTCCTCCTCCTCGGTGGCCCAGGGAAGGAAGATCTCCAGCGCCCGCTGCTCGTACGGCAAGGTCTCGGCGAAGACGCTCCCGTCGGCGATGGCCATGAGGAGCTGGGCGGCGAAGAGCCGGCGCAGGGGATCCGCGTGGGACCGCAGCGCCGCCGCGGCTTCCCAGGTCTCATCGTCCCTCCTGCGGCACAGGACGAAGAACGGTCCCCACCAGTTGGCGTGCTCGGGGTCGGGGAACGCGAGGGCGCGGCCGAGCAGCTCGTCGAACGGCGTACGCACACCGAACCGGGCTTCGAGCGCGCTGAGGATCTCCGAATGTCCCTCGCGGGCCGTGACGCCCCCGAGCGTGAACTGCTCGTAGTCGGTGAAGAAGTTCTCGTCCCGGACCCGGACCCGCACCGCAGGTCCGGGATCACCGGTCCTGCGCCGGAGCTCCGCCAGGGTTCCCGTCCCGTGCCACTGCCGTGCGCGGTCGAGGAGTTCCGTGCGCACGGCGGGGTCCGTGAGGGGGCCCGTGCCGTCGATCAGTGCGTCGACCCCGGCGACACAGCCGCAGTCGACGGCCCTCAGCAGCGGGGTGGAGCCGTCCGGCAGCCGGCGATACGGGTCCGCTCCCCCCGCCACCAGGGCCTCGACCACGGGTACGTCGTACGAGGCGACGGCCGCGCAGAGCGGAGGCAGGCCTCCCTCGCCCGGCGCGTCCGGATCGACTCCGGCGGCCAGGAGCGCCTTCACCGCCCCGGGGTCCCGCTCACGCACCGCGGCGACGAGCCGGGGGTCGCCGGCGGGCACGTCAGTCGCGGTCGGCCTGCTCGGCGCGGGCCGCGTCGCGCTCCTTGATGCGCGCCGTTTCCTTGCGGACATCCGCCTGGGTGGCGCGCTCCTTCTGCAGCCACTCGGGGCCGTCCTGCTTCAGGGCGTCGATCTGCTCGGTGGTGAGGGGCTCCGTGACACCGCCGCGCGCGAGACCGGCGATGGAGATGCCCAGCTTCGAGGCGACCACCGGCCGGGGGTGCGGGCCGTTGCGGCGCAGGTCCTGCAGCCACTGGGGCGGGTCGGACTGCAGCGCGTTCAGCTCGGCGCGCGAGACGACGCCCTCCTGGAACTCGGCGGGGGTGGCTTCGAGGTACACACCCAGCTTCTTCGCCGCGGTGGCGGGCTTCATTGTCTGGGTGGTCTGGTGCGACGTCATGGTGTCCAGGGTATCGAGCATGTGCGCCGCCTCCGACCACGGCCGGTAACCTGGCGGGGTGACAGGCTCGGAAGTACCCCCTGCGTTCCGGCTCGCCTACGTCCCGGGCGTGACCCCGACCAAGTGGGTGCGGATCTGGAACGAGCGGCTGCCCGGTACCCCGCTGACCCTCGTCGGCGTGCCCTCGGCCGAGGCCGCCGGCCTGCTGCGTGACGGTGGCGCGGACGCCGGTTTCGTGCGGCTGCCCGTCGACCGTACGGACCTCAGCGCGATCCCCCTCTACACCGAGACGACCGTGGTCGTCATGCCCAAGGACCATGCGGCGACGGCCGTCGAGGAGATGGCGGCCGAGGACCTCGCCGAGGAGATCGTGCTGCATCCCCTCGACGACCCGCTCGACTGGGAGCGTCCGCCGGGCCGGCCCGCCTTCGAGCGGCCCGCCACGACCGAGGACGCCGTCGAGCTGGTGGCGGCGGGGGTGGGGCTGCTCGTCGTCCCGCAGTCGCTGGCCCGTCTGCACCACCGCAAGGACCTCACCTACCGGCCGCTGGCCGGCGTCCCCGGGTCGCAGATCGCCCTGTCGTGGCCGGAGGAGAAGACCACCGACCTGGTGGAGGAGTTCATCGGGATCGTCCGGGGGCGGACGGTCAACAGCACCCGGGGCCGTGCCCCGACGCCGCCGCAGCCCAAGGCCAAGCGGGCCGACAAGAAGAGCGGTGCCCCGCGCAAGCCTGCGGCGGGCAAGACGTCCCGGGGCGGCTCCGGCGGCTCCGGCGGCGCGAAGAACCCCAAGGGCGGCGCCAAGCGCGGAAAGCCCCGCCGTCGGCCGTAGCGGGCGGGCCTGCCCCTACCCGTAGTACTTCGGAGCTACGCGCCAGGTGCACTCCTGAGCGGGACGCCGAAGGCACAGGCACGTCCATAACTTCGGTACCGGATTCAACGAGCCCCATCCGGTACGGAAGGACTTCCCCATGGCGTCCCGCCCATGGAGCAGCCGCGCGCGGCGCGCCCTGCTCACCGCACTCGTCACCATGTCCGTGGCGCTGCCGGTGTCGGGGGCGGCCCGCCCCGCCGCCGTTCCCGCGCCCGCCCCGGCCGCCCTCGCCCCGCTGGGCACGGCGGATCCCTCGGCGCTGGATTCCAGGTATGCGGCCGGCCGGGAGGAGATCCGGGCGGCGCGGGACATGGCCGCCCGCCACGGCGACCGGCGAAGGGCCGCCGCGCTCACGGGCATGTCGGGCTCCGGGCGCACCTTCCTGATGTTCGACGGGCGGGACGGCGGCCGCAGCGTGGAGGTGTTCGGGGATCTGTCCCGGGCCCGGCGGATCGCGGTACTCGTGCCGGGGGCGGGCGTCGACCTCGATCATTACGGGCGTTTACGGCGTGGCGCCGAGGCGCTCCTGGGCGAACTGGGCAGCGGGTCCGCCGTCGTCGCCTGGCTCGGCTACCGGACGCCCGCCACGCTGGGCCCTTCGTCCCTGACCGCGGGGCGGGCCGACGGAGCGGCGCCCCGGCTGAGGGCGTTCGTACGGGAGCTTGCCGTGGCCGTGCCCGCCGCCCGGGTCTCCCTCCTCTGCCACTCCTACGGTTCCGTGGTCTGCGCCCGGGCCGCGTCCGGGCTCGATGTGGCGGACATCGTGCTGTACGGAAGTCCCGGCACCGGCGCCGGGAGCGCAGCCGGCCTGCACACCCGGGCCACGGTGCGGGCGGGCCTGGGCGGGGAGGACTGGATCGCCCGGATTCCGCACACGACTCTCCCGCTGCCGTTCGTCACGGTCGGATTCGGGACGGACCCGACGGCACCGGAGTTCGGGGCCGAGGTCTTCGACGCGGGCGACGCCGGGCACAGCGGCTATCTGAGACCCGGCTCCGTCTCGCTGCGCAGCATCGCCGGGATCGTCGCGGGCAGGGCCGGGGGCCGTCATGCGTGACCTCGCGCGGCGCCTCGATGTGCGTGGTCTCGTGCGGCGAATGGACGCGGCGACGCCCCGGGACCGCGACCGCGCGGTCGACGCCCTGCGCGCCTTCGCCATCCTGGGCGTGGTGTGCGGTCACTGGCTGGTGACCGCGCTGGTCGCCGACAGCGGCACGGTGCACGGCGCGAGTCCGCTCCAGCACATGCCCCGGCTCGCACCGGTCTCGTGGGTGTTCCAGACGCTCGCCGTCTTCTTCCTGGTGGGCGGTCAGGTGGGCGCGAAGGCATACGCCTCCGCCCGGGCCAGGGGCGAGTCCTACGGGCGCTGGCTGGGGGTCCGGATGAGCCGTCTGTTCCGGCCGGCCGCCGTCGTGACCGTCGTGTGGGCCGTGGCGGCCTGCGTGATGCTGGCCTCGGGGGTGGACGAGGGGACAATACGCGCGCTGGGCAAGCTGGTGTGGTCGCCCCTGTGGTTCCTGCTGGTGTTCGCGGCGCTGACGGCGGCGACCCCGCTGGTGACTCGGCTGCATCCGCTGTGGCCGCTCACCGTCGTCCTGTACGTCGACCTGTTCCGGCTGGGACTCGACGGCCCCGCCTCCCTGGGCTGGATCAACGTGGCCGCCGGCTGGCTGGTCCCCTACTGCCTGGGGACGGCCTGGGCACGGGGCGGGCTGAGCGACCGGCGGACCGGATGGGTACTGCTGACCGGAGGCGCGGTGGCCACGGCGGGGCTGGTGCTTCTCGCCGGCTACCCCGCGTCCATGGTCGGGGTGCCGGGCGGCACCCTCTCCAACCTCGACCCGCCGACGCTGGCCGCCGTCACCTTCGGCCTCGCCCAGTGCGGTGCGGCCCTGCTGCTGCTCGGACGTCTGCGCAGGGCCCTCGCGCGGCCCGCGGTGTGGGCGGTGGTGGCTCTGCTGAACCTGTCCGCGATGACCGTGTTCCTGTGGCACCAGACCGCGATGATCGTGGTCACGTCGACCGCCCTGTTCCTGAGCGGTCCGCTGCCCGGCCTGCACACGGTCCCCGACGGCCCCGGCTGGGTGCTCGCCCGGCTGGCCTGGCTGCCGGTGTTCGCACTGGTGCTGCTGGTCTGCCGGGCAGCGTTCGGGGCGTACGAGCAGCGGGGCGGCGGCAGTTCGACCGTCGTACGGTCGGGTTCCCCTGTCCGGGCACCGGAGTCGCGCCGTGTCTAAGCTGAGCGGCATGACGGAGGCTGGGGGGCGGATCGTGGCGGCGCTGCGCGGGCTGCCCCGCATGCTGCGCGAGGACCTGTGGACCTCGCCCGTCGATCCGGTGCCGCCCATGGGAGCGCCCGGATCGCCGGTCTGGCGGCCCGCGTTCGGGATGCTGCTGACCCTCGGGGCGACGGTCGTCGCCGTGTGGCACGTGCCCGACCTGATCCCGCACGGCGCCGCCGTGCCCGAGTACGCGGTGCTCCTCGTCGTGTGCCAGGCACTGGCACTCCTCACCGCGATGTGGCAGCCCCTGTACGCGTGGTGGGCCTCGCTGGTCCTGATGGTCGTCAGCGTGCGGATCGCGGAGTCCGCGATGCCGCCCGGCGCACTGTTTCCGTGGACGGGCCCCGAGATCGCGTTGCAGAGCGGGGCGCTCTTCCTGCTGACGCTGCGGGTCCGTCCGCGCCGTGCGGCCCTCGCGCTCACGCTGAGCCTGCTGGCGGGACTGACATCCGGTCTCACCACCAGGGCCCACGACTTCTCCCTGGGCATCGGCGCACTGGCCTGCGTCACGGCCGTGGTGACCGGCGCCGCGCTGCGCGCCCTGCGCGTGGCCCGCACGGAGCTGGTCGAGCAGTCGGAGCTCACGGAGGAGGAGCGGGCCCGGCGCACCCTCCTGGAGGAGCGCAACCGGATCGCGCGCGAGCTGCACGACGTGGTCGCGCACCACATGTCGGTGATCTCCATCCAGGCGCAGGTGGCCCCGCATCTGGTCGAGAATCCGTCGGACGAGCTCAGGGAGAACCTCGCCGGGATACGGGAGAACGCCGTGGAGGCGCTGGCCGAGCTGCGCAGGGTGCTCGGTGTGCTGCGCTCGGAGGACGCCATGGCGGACGGGCTTCGGCACGCCCCGCAGCCCACCCTCGACCGCCTCGACGAGCTGATCGGCAAGGTGCGGGGCGCCGGCATCGCCGTCGCGAAGGAGACGACGGGGACGCCGAGGCCGCTGCCGCCGGGGGTGGAGCTCTCGGCGTTCCGCATCGTGCAGGAGGCGCTCAGCAATGTGATGCGGCACGCCCCCGGAGCGCACGCACGGGTGGAGGTCGGCTACCACTTTGCCGCCGTCACGGTCCGGGTCACCAACACCGCCGCGGACATGGCCCCCGCGCCGGCGGGCGGAGTCGGACACGGGCTGCTCGGCATGCGGGAACGCATCGCCATGCTGGGCGGCGATCTCACGCACGGCCGCACTCCCGGCGGGGGTTACGAAGTAATGGCGACGCTCCCCCTGGAGGACCCCGCATGACCATCCGCGTGCTGATCGCCGACGACCAGATGATGGTCCGTCAGGGCTTCACGGTGCTGCTGAACGCAGAGCCCGGCATCGAAGTCGTCGGTCAGGCGGTGGACGGCCTGGACGCGCTCGAGCAGGCGGCCGAACTCGCCCCCGACGTCGTCCTGATGGACATACGGATGCCCCGTCTCGGCGGCATCGACGCCACCCGCCGGCTCACCGAGGCGCCCGGCGCCACCGTCCGGGTCCTCGTACTGACCACCTTCGACCTCGACGAGTACGTGTACGAGGCGCTGCGCTCCGGCGCCTCAGGGTTCCTCCTGAAGGACGCCTCCGCCGCCGAACTCGCCCAGGCCGTAAGGGTGGTGGCGGCCGGTGACGCCTTGCTCGCCCCGAACATCACCAAGCGCCTGATCGCCGAGTTCTCCCGGGTCAGCTCCGGTCCCCGCGCCCCCAGCAGGGAGCGCGTCGGCGCCCTGACGGAACGCGAGACCGAAGTACTCTCGCTGATCGCGCAGGGCCTGTCGAACGCGGAGATCGCGGTGCGCCTGGTGGTGGCGGAACAGACCGTGAAGACCCATGTGGGCCGGATCCTGGTGAAGCTGGGCCTGCGCGACCGGACCCAGGCCGCGGTGTACGCGTACGAGTCGGGGCTGGTGCGCCCGGCCGGTTACTGAGCCTCGGGGAGGGCGTCGTACACCGCGTCGACCAGCGCCATCTTGCGCGGGTCGTCGGCGATGTTCGGGCCCATGCGGTTCATGACGTAGCCGAGCGCGATCCCGGCCTCCGGGTCGGCGAGGCCGCAGGAGCCGCCCGCCCCGTCGTGGCCGACGGCACGCGGGTTGGGGCCGTACGAGCCGTTCGGGCCGCTCAGCCAGAGGCCGAGACCCAGCTCGGTCTCGTGGGCGAAGCCCGCTCCCAGCACCAGGTCACGGCAGCTGCCCTGCCCCTCGCGGACCCGCTCGGCCGCCTCCTCGGACAGGATCCGCCTGCCGTCGAGGCTGCCGCGCCCGGCGACGATGCCGTAGAGGGAGGCGACCGCGCGGGCGGTGCCGTGGCCGTTGGCGGCGGGGATCTCGGCGGCCCGCCACTCGGGGGTGTTGGCGGCGGCGGTGCCCGTGCCCGGGTTGAGCAGCGAGGCGATGGCCACCGGATCCATCCGGGCGAAGAGCTCGGCCTGTTCACGCGAGACGGCCTTCGGCTGGACGAGCTCGGCCACCCGGCCCGCCTCCTTCTCCGGGAGGCCCACCGTGAAGTCGATGCCGAGCGGTCCGGTGACCTCCTGCCGCAGGAACTCCCCCGGCAGCAGGCCTGTGATCCGGCGGACGACCTCGCCGACCAGGAAACCGTAGGAGATCGCGTGGTATCCGGAGCGGGTGCCCGGCTCCCACCAGGGCTCGGTGGCCGCGAGGCGGGCCGTGGTCAGCTCCCAGTCGTAGAGCTCGGCCAGGGTGTGCGGATCGCGCAGGCCCGCTACTCCCGAGCGGTGCGAGAGCAGATGGCGGACGCGCACGGACTCCTTGCCCCCGGCGGCGAATTCGGGCCAGTACGCGGCCACCGGGGCGTCCAGGTCCAGGAGGCCGCGGTCGACGAGGATGTGGGCGCAGAGCGCGGTCGGGCCCTTCGTCGTGGACCAGACGTTGACCACGGTGTCCCGCTCCCACGGGCGGGTCCGTTCCCCGTCGGCCCAGCCGCCCCAGAGATCCACCACGGGGTGGCCGTCGAGCAGGACGGTGACCGCCGCGCCCAGCTCGTCGCGCTCGGCGAAGTTCGCCGCGAACGCGTCGCGTACCGCAGCGAACCGGTCGTCACAATGGCCTTGGATTTGCGGCACGGGTCTCTCTCCTCGTCTCGGTGCCACGCACCATACCGACTGGTCGGACTGGCGGGAAGGCGCCGTACGCCCCGTTCCTTCGACCGGGTGATCCGATCAGCGCGGAACAGCTTCGAGACTGAGGCTCCAGCGGCCGGGCAGTCCGGTGATCGTCACGGCGGAGAGGGGACGGACGTCGACGTTCCAGTACGTCGACGGCGGGGCCTTGAGGGCGTACACCAGGGCAGCACGGACGACGGCCGGTTCGGCGACGGCGACGACGGCGCCGTCCCGGACCGGACGGGTGTCGAGCCAGTCCCCCACCCGGGTTATGAAGCCGAGCAGGGATTCGCCGCCGTGCGGGGCGGAGCGCGGATCGGCGAGCCAGGCGTCGACACCGGCCGGCTCGCGCGCGGCGACCTCGGACAGGGTCAGGCCCCGCCAGCGGCCCATGTCGCAGTCACGCAGGGCGAGCTGGACGAGCGGGGCGAAGCCGAGGGCGTCACCCGTGGCGCGGCTGCGCGGCGTGGGCGAGCAGTAGCGCAGCTCGGCGGCGCCGAGCCGCACCAGCGTGTGGGCGGCGAGCTGGACCTCGCGCCAGCCCGCGTGGTCGAGCGGCCGGTCGTCGTCGAAACGCTCGGCGAGGAGGGCGGAGCTGCGTGCTGCGGCGACCAGGGACACCCGAACCGTCATGGGCGCGATCGTGGGGCCGGCCGCCCCGCCGGTCAAGAGGGCGGGTCGGAAAGCGCGTTCGCCCGCCTCAGCCCACCTGGAGGGACATCCACATGTCCGGCTCGGGCAGCGGGGTGAAGCCGAGCTTCGCGTACACGCCGTGGGCGTCCTTGGTGGCGAGCAGGAACCTGCGCACGCCCAGGGGGGCCAGCTCGTCCCGGACGGTGGTGACGAGCCGGGTGCCGAGGCCGTGGCCGCGGGCCCCGGGGTCGACATACACGTCGCATATCCACGCGAAGGAGGCACGGTCGGTGATCACGCGCGCGTAGGCGGCCTGTTCACCCGAGGCGAGGTCGTAGGCACCGTAGTTGAGTGAGCCCGCCGCCATACGGTCCTGCTTTTCACGGGTGCGCCCCAGGGCCCAGTAGGCGTCCGTGGACAGCCAGTGGTGGATGCGGGCCGGGTCCAGCCGCGAGGGGTCGTCGGAGATCTCGTAGCGCCGCTCGGCGGTGTCGTCGTCATTCATCCGGGGAGGCTATCGCCAGGTGTCAGCAGCTCGTCGACAGCGGTACGCAGTCTGCGCACCCCCTCGGCGATCTCGGCCGGGCCCGAAACGGCCGCGAAGCTCAGTCTGACGTGTCCGGCGGGTGGTTCGGCGCAGTGATAGGGGCGGCCGGGTGCGACGGCGACGCCGGCCCTCAGGGCGGCGGAGACCAGGACCGGCTCACCGGCTCCCGGGCCCGGGAGCCGGAGCCAGATGCTGCCGCCGCCCGACGGCACGTGGGGCAGGGCGAGTTCGGGCAGCCGGGCGCGCACCGCCGCCGTCATCGCTGTGCGGCGACTGCCGAGCTCGGCGGCCACGGTACGGAGATGACGTTCCCAGGCGGGGGAACCGACGAGTTCGAGGGCGGCCTCCTGGATCGGGCGCGGAACGAAGAAGCTGTCGACGACCTGGATGGCGCGCAGCCGCTCCAGGACGGGGCCACGGGCGGCCAGCGCGCCGACGCGGAGGCTGGGCGATGTGATCTTGGTGAGCGAGCACACGTGGACGACGACGCCGTCCGGGTCGTGGGCCGCGAGGGGCTCGGGCAGCGGGCCGGCGTCCGCGTGGACGAGACGGCGGGCGAAGTCGTCCTCCACCACGAAGGCGCCCGCCTCCCGGGCGGCCCGCACGATCCGCTCACGCCGGTCCGGGGCGAGTACCGCTCCCGTCGGGTTCTGGAAGAGCGGCTGGCAGACGAAGACCCTGGCCCCGGTGGCGCGGAAGGCGGCTTCCAGCAGATCGGGCCGCACCCCGTCGGCATCCACGGGTACGGGTACCGGTCGCAGACCGGTGGCGCGGGCGGCGGCCAGCATGCCCGGGTAGGTGGGCGACTCGACGAGGACGGGGGCTCCCGGCGGGGCGAGCGCCCGCAGCGCGGTGGCCAGGGCGCTCTGCCCTCCCGCGGTGATCAGGACGTCGGACCCGGTGAGCGTGCCGCCGATCTCACGGGCGAACCAGGCGCACAGCTCGGCCAGCCCGTCGGTGGGCGGTCTGCCCCACGCCCCCGGCCGGCGTCCGGCCCGGGCCAGGGCGGCGGCGAGGGCACGCTCGGGCTGGAGACCGGGATGGAGGTAGCCGCCGTTGAATTCGATCACCCCGGGCGGCGGTGCGGCGAGGGTGACGAGGACACCCGAGGCGTCGACGGTGCGCGGCACGACCTCGGGTCCGCCGTCACCGCTGAGCGACACCTCCTGCCAGGAGGTGTCGCCCGGAGCGGGGACGGCGGTGCGGGTCTCGGCCCGGAAGGCTCCGGAGCCGGGGCGGGTGACGACCAGACCTTCGGCAGCGAGCTGTGCGACGGCCCGGGAGACGGTCACCGGACTGACCTTGAAGCGCTCGACAAGCACCCGGCTGGACGGCAGCTTCCCACCTGGAGAGTAGCGGTTCAGCTCGCTCCTCAGGGAATTCGCCAGTTCGGACACGCTGCTACGCTCATGCATGACAGCACAGAATAGCGCTACTGGACAGATGGCGATAGCGGTGGACGTCGGTCGGCCCGAGGTCCGGCGCGGTCCCGGAAGCGGGGTCGTGCTCGCCGGGCTAGGTGTCCTCGCCTTCTCGCTGACCTTCCCCTCGACGGTGTGGGGCCTGGAGAGCTTCGGCCCCTGGTCCCTGGTCGCGCTGCGCAGCGTGCTCGCGGCGCTGATCGCGGGTTGCGCACTTCTCGCGGGCCGGGTCCCGGTGCCCGACCGCCGCCACTGGGCCGGCCTCGCGGTCGTCGCGGGCGGTGTGGTCGTCGGGTTCCCTCTGCTGACCTCGCTGGCTCTCCAGACCTCCACGAGCTCGCACGCGGCCGTCGTGGTGGGGCTGCTCCCTCTGACGACCGCGCTCCTCTCGGCCCTGCGCACCGGCTCGCGCCCGCCGCGCGCCTTCTGGGTCGCGGCACTGGCGGGGGCGGCCGTGGTGATCGCCTTCACGGTCCAGCAGAGCGGCGGAAAGCTCTCCGGCGGCGATCTCTACCTGTTCGGGGCCCTGCTGGTCTGCGCGGCGGGATACACCGAGGGCGGCAGGCTGGCCGGGGTGATGCCCGGCTGGCAGGTGATCGGCTGGGCCCTCGTCCTCTGCCTCCCGCTCGCGGTGGCCGGTGCGGCCGTGGCGCTGCCCTTCGAACCGGTGCACCTCACGGCTCACGGGCTCGTCGGGCTGGTCTGGGTGGCCGCCGGGTCCACCTTCCTGGGGCTGTACGTCTGGTACCGGGGCATGGCGGAGATCGGGGTCCCACGGGCCAGCCAGCTCCAGCTGGCGCAGCCGCTGCTCACCCTCGTCTGGTCGTTCCTCGCCCTCGGCGAGGAGGTCTCCACGGCCGCCCCGGTGGCGGCGGTGGCCGTTCTGGTGTGCATCGCCGTCACCCAGCGCGCGGGGAGCCGCGGCACCCGCCGCACAAGAGCCGACACGGCCGTCCGGTCATAGACTTGTCGACATGGACCGCCACCCGTGAGGAGGTCACTCCCGATGGAGGCACACACGGGCGACCGGCTGCTGACGCACGGCAGGACCGTGGGGCAGCACGACCGGGTCGCAGAGATCATCGAGGTGCTCGGCGACGGGGGCAGCCCCCCGTACCGTCTGCGCTTCGAGGACGGGCACGAATCGATCAGGTCCCCGGGTCCCGACAGCGTCGTCCAGCACACCGCCCCCGAGGACCGGGAACGGTAGAGCGCGCGTACGCCGGGGGCACGAGTGGTCCCCGGCGCACGCGTCCGGGCAGGACAGGGCCGGCGGCCGCGGCCGATGTCCCCCGAGCCGGGCCTGCGGGCCCGGCGGCCCGGATCAGCGGGGTGTGCGGGCCCGTACCTGGTAGTGGTCGGCCACCACGCGGGCCATGGCCCCGATGGGGTCCGCCTTCACCTGTTTCGCGGAGAAGTAGACATGGCCGCCCACCTCCGGATGGCCGGCGGCGAGGTCGAGATGCCGTGAGAGTTCGGCCGGGTCCTGCCAGGCGGCGGGCTGAGCCGGGTCTCCCGCCTTGTACAGCGCCTCCCCGACGTAAAGGCCGACGCCGGTACCCCGGACCGTCCCGGCCCACCATGGCAGCAGCTTCGCGTAGTCGGCGGCGGAGAAGCCGATGTTCCAGTAGATCTGCGGGCAGATGTAGTCGATCCAGCCCTCCTTGACCCACTTTCGGGTGTCGGCGTGCAGATCGTCGTACGTCTGCACGCCGGCCGCGGTGTCGGAGCCCAGCGGATCGGTCTTGGCATTGCGCCACACCGCGAAGGGGCTGATCCCGAACCGGACGCCGCTCCTGACCTCCTTGATCCGTTCCGACGTCTCGCGGACCAGCCGGTCGGTGTTGTCGCGGCGCCAGGCCGCCTTGTCCGCGAAGTCCCCGCCGTGGAGCTCGTAGGCGGCGTCGTCGTCGAAGACCTGGCCCGCCACCGGGTAGGGGTAGAAGTAGTCGTCCCAGTGCACCGCGTCGACGGCGTAGCGGCTCACCGCGTCGAGCATCGCGTCCTGGACGAACTTCCTGACCTCGGGCAGGCCCGGGTTGTAGTAGAGCTTCCCGCCGTACGGCAGGACCCAGTCCGGGTGCAGCCGCGCGGGGTGGGAGGCCACCAGACGTGAGGGGTCCGTGTGATTCGCGACCCGGTACGGGTTGAACCACGCGTGCAGCTCCAGACCGCGGGCGTGTGCCTCGCGCACCGCGGTGCCCAGCGGGTCCCAGCCCGGGTCCTTGCCCTGGACACCGGTGAGGCACTGGGCCCACGGCTCGTACGCCGAGGGCCACAGGGCATCGGCGCTGGGCCGGACCTGGAGGACCACGGCGTTCAGCCGCAGCGCGACCGCACGGTCCAGATGGGCGATCAGCTCCGCCTCCTGGGCCGCGGCGCCCATGCCCGGCGCCGAGGGCCAGTCCAGGTTGGCGACTGTGGCGATCCACACGCCGCGCAGCTCGCCCCCGTCCGCTCCGCGTCCCCCGTGCCGAGGCGGGAGGGGCCTGCGCGCCGCGACGGCATCACCCGCCGTCATCAATCCCGCCACCGCGCTCGCCGCGCCCATCACCAATGACCTTCGGCCCATACCACGCATCTGTGTACCTTTCGTTCCTCGGTTCCCGTGTGTCACGTCGGCAGTGCGTGACGCAGATCATGCCCGTCCCCGGACCGCACGACCCGCAGCTCGGAGAAGCCGGATCGCGGAGTAACGTCGTGGGGTCGAGGCGGGCACCGGAATCAAACGGGAACTGCCGCACGAAGATCAGCGAAAGGCACGAGGTGACGGACTCTATGGCCGACATTGCACGCGTCGGAGTGGTGGGCTGTGGCCAAATGGGCGCAGGCATCGCGGAGGTGTGCGCCCGCAGCGGCCTCGATGTCATGGTGGCCGAGACCACTGGCGAGGCCCTGGAGATAGGGCGTACCCGGCTGCACAACTCCCTCTCCAAGGCCGCCGAACGCGGCAAGATCACCGCGGAGGAGCGTGACGACACCCTCGCCCGCCTCAGCTTCACCACGGACCTCGGCGAGTTCGCCGACCGCGATCTCGTGATCGAGGCCGTCGTGGAGAACGAGCAGGTCAAGACCGAGATCTTCCAGGTACTCGATCAGGTGGTGACCCGTCCGGACGCCATCCTCGCCTCGAACACCTCCTCCATCCCCCTGGTGAAGCTGGCCGTGGCGACCTCCCGGCCCGACCAGGTCATCGGCATCCACTTCTTCAACCCGGCCCCGGTGCAGAGGCTCGTCGAGCTCATCCCCGCGCTGACGACGTCCGACGAGACCATAAAGCGTGCCGAAGCGGTCGTGCAGAACGTGCTCGACAAGCACGCGATCCGCGCCCAGGACCGGTCGGGCTTCGTCGTCAACGCCCTGCTGATCCCGTATCTGCTCTCGGCGATCCGGATGTTCGAGTCGGGCATCGCCAGCCGCGAGGACATCGACAACGGCATGGAGATGGGCTGCGCCCACCCGATGGGCCCGCTCAAGCTCGCCGACCTGATCGGCCTGGACACGGTGGCCTCGGTCGCCGACTCGATGTACGCGGAGTACAAGGAACCGCTGTACGCCGCTCCCCCGCTGCTCCAGCGGATGGTGGACGCGGGCCGGCTCGGCCGCAAGACGGGCTCGGGCTTCTACCCGTACGAGTGAAGCGCCCCCGTCTCCGCGGCGGGCGGGCCCGGTCCGCCCGGCTCGCCC
>NZ_JBHWZS010000101.1:0-26678 GCF_042728155.1 Streptomyces sp. NPDC060209 | reverse complement strand
GTCTTGCCGGTGCTCAGTAGGCGGAGTTGACGTTGTCGATGGAGCCGTACTTGTCGGCGGCGTAGTTGGCGGCCGCGGTGATGTTGGCGACCGGGTCGGTGAGGTCCTTGGCGGTACCGTCGACGTGGAAGGCGTCGAAGGTCGGCTGGATCACCTGCAGCAGGCCCTTGGAGGGCGTGCCGTTCTGCGCGTTGACGTCCCAGCCGTTGGCTGCGTCGGGGTCACCGCCGGACTCACGCATGATGTTGCGGTGCAGTCCCTCGTAGCTGCCGGGGATCCCCTCGGCCTTCATGATCTTGAGGGACTTGCGGATCCAGCGGTCCAAGTCGTCCGAGTCGGTGGCCTTGCCCGCCTTGTCCGCCTTCCCGGCGATGGCGTGCGCCTGCGCGGAGATCCCGGCTGCCGAGACGCCGGCAGCAGACTCGGCCACGCTGTGCGAGGCCGGCTCGGAGGCGTGTGCGGGGGACGGGGCAAGGGTCAGGGCTGCGGCTGCGGCTCCCACGGCGCACAATCCGGAAACCGAGAACCTGCGGATCCGGGCGGTACGGGCGGCGGGGGTCAGGGACTGGGCGGACGTACGGATAGACACTCTCCTTGCGATGGGGTCAGGACAGCCACGGAGCTGCGGGGTGGACGTGCGCGGCGAGGTCCGTGCGAACGGATCGTGCGGCGCCCGGCCGGTCCGGAGCATCAGCTCCCGTGGACTCGATCCATGGTTAGCGGCATGCCCGGACGACTGCAACGACCCGCATTACTACGTGCCTACGTAGAACGGCGCGACGAGGCGGGGCCGGCCGGCGCTCTCGGGCACCGCGAGCGCCGGCGCAGCGCCCTACTACCGCTCCTCGTATGTGACCTGCGCCCTATGGGTCGACTCACAACCGCGGCCGGTGCCGAGCGGCCGGCCGACGGGTGAAGCCCCCCCCGGAGCGAGCGACTGTGGCGTCGCTACGGTCGCACCGGCGGGAATCAGGGAACCGCGAACGGTCCACGGAGCGGCCGGCCGGGTCTCCTGCCCTACTCCTCGGCAGTCGGGGACGTCTTCCTCGCACCGGGGCCGAACCAGAAGGCGAGTGCCGTCAGGATGGCGAGCGCGGTGATCAGCGACGCCCAGACGAAGACCTGGGAGATGGTGTCGGCGGGTCCCGCTCCGTCGGTGAAGGGGATGAGGAGCACGGCGAGTCCGACCGATCCGCCGATGGTGAGCGCGGTCTGAAGGACTCCCGCTGTGATGCCGGCGTGCTCCGGCGGCGCGGTGGTGAGGATGACCATGTTGAACGGGATGATCGCCACACCGACCCCGAGGCCGATCAGCACGATCTGCGGCAGCACTCCGGCCGCGTAGGAGCTGTCGCCGTCCAGCAGGGTCAGCCAGCCGACACCGGCGAGCACGACGACGAGGCCGCCGATCGCCCGGATCCTGAGGTCGACGGTGGCGATGAACTTCGTGAGTACCTGGGTGGACAGCAGCAGGGCGGCACCGAACGGCAGGATCGCGAGCCCGCTCTCCAATGCGTTGAAGCCGAGGACGTTCTGGAGGTACTGCACCAGGTAGACCAGGAAGCTCGTGAGGACGGCCGCGAGGAGCAGCAGGTCCACGAAGGCACCCGCCCGCGTACGGTCGGCGAAGATCTTGCCCGGCAGCAGGGGTTCGGCGGTGCGTCGGTCCGCCACGAGCAGGACCGCCCACAGGACCACTGATGCGGCGAGCGCGCCGAGTGTCGCGCCGTCGCCCCAGCCCTTCTCGGCTGCGCGCACGAGGCCGTGGACGCCGGAGGTGACGGCCAGGGTGACCAGCAGGGCGCTGGGCAGACCGAGCGAGCGGGCCTGCGTACGGTCGTCCTTCAGCCCCAGGGTGCGAAGACCGATGAGGATGATGGCCAGACCGACGGGGACGTTGACCAGCAGGCTCCAGCGCCAGTCCCCCGCCCAGGTCAGCACGCCGCCCAGGACCATGCCCGCGGAGGCGCCGAGACCTGTCACCGTGGAGTAGAGGCCGAAGGCGCGCTGACGCCTCTCCCCCTCGAAGACGACGGCCAGCAGGGCCAGACCGGCCGGTCCGGCGATGGCCGCACCCGCTCCCTGGAGCACGCGGCCGACGAGCAGGACCTCCAGGTCGGGGGCGAGCCCGGCGATCAGGGAGGCGATCACCACCAGGCCGATCCCGCCGAGGAAGACCTTCCGGTGGCCGAGAACGTCACCGAGACGGCCGGCTAACAGCAGCAGCCCCCCGAAGGCCAGCAGGAAGGCGTTCGGGACCCAGGAGCCGCCGGCGACGGAGACCCCGAGATCGTCCTGGAGCGTGGGCAGGGCGACGTTCACGATCGTGCCGTCGAGCTGGAGCATGAACTCCGCTCCGACGATCGCCGTCAGGGTGAGAGCCCAGGGCCTGGACGGCACCCGGGGTGCGGGAACGCCGCCGGAGACGGTGTCGGTGGTCATGGATGTGTCCCTCCACGTTCAGCGGCCGGGGCTATAGTGAGCTGGCCTCAGGTTAAGTGGGACGCAGTTAACCTGAGGCTCCCTCAGGTGGTCAAGTGGAGGCGGTACCCGTGTCAGATGCCCAGCCGTACATCGCTCGGCGGCCCAAGCGGGCCGATGGCGCCCGCAACTACGACGCGATCCTCTCCGCGGCCGGCAAGGCCTTCGAGTCCCAGGGCGCGGACGCCTCGCTGGAGGACATCGCCGGTCAGGCGGGGGTCGCGATCGGCACGCTCTACCGGCACTTCCCCACGAGGGCGTCACTTGTCGAGGCGGCCACGAGGGAAGGGCTGGCGGAGCTGATCAGCCGGGCCGAGGCCCTGGCCGGCGCCGAGGACCCGCTGGCGGCCCTGTCCGAGTGGATGCGGCGGGCCGTGCGGCACTTCAGCACGTTCCGGGGGCTGGTCGGCATCCTGGCCCGGAGCATGTACGACGAGGGCACACCGTCGCACGCCGCGTGCAGTGCCATGCACAGCAGCGGGGCACACCTGCTGCGAGCCGCCCAGGACGCGGGGCAGGTGCGCGGGGACCTCACCGCCGACGAGCTGTTCGACCTGCTGAGCGGGGCCGCCTGGGTGAGGGAGAACGCCCTGGACGACCGCGACGGCAGCCCTCACTTCGTCCAGATGGTCCTGGAAGGCATCGTGACCCGCCCCGAGACCGGCTGACCGGCGACGGGGCCGGACCTGCGCGAATCCGTACGACCCGCCCCGCGCGGCGGCACACGCGGGAGGGCCCCCGGCGCTGCCGGGGGCCCTGGACCAGAACTCAGTGGTTGTGCGCCCGAGCGGAGACGGATTCCGAGGCGGCGGCCAGGGCACCGGGCGAGGTCGGCTCCGTGTCGCCGTAGTGGGGCACTTCACCGGCCTTCGGTGCCCCGGGCGAGGACGCCGCGTCCGCCGTCTTCGGCTCGGGGGCACGGAGCAGCAGGACGCAGACGAGAGCGGCGAACAGCGTCAGCGAGCCGGCGACGATCAGGCACAGGTGCAGCCCGTCGAGGAAGGCGTTGCTCACAGCCCCCCAGACACGCCCGGTGTCGGCACCGAGCCGCAGCTGGGATACCGCTCCCAGGCCGTCCGCTTCGGCGGCGGGCAGGATCTGCCGGCGGGCGGCTGCCCCCACCCCCGCGTCGGCGAGGTGGCCCGGCAGCGTATCGAGTGCACGCGTCGTGAGCAGCGCTCCGAGCACGGCCGGGCCGAGAGCCCCGCCGACCTGCCGGAACGCGTTGTTCCCCGCGGCGGCCATACCGGCCTTCTGCCAGGGCACCGAGGCGACGGCCGTAGCGGTCATGGGGGTGATGACGAAGCCCATGCCCAGGCCCAGGAGGGCCAGTCGCCAGGCGATGGAGACGAAGGAAGTGTCCGCGTCCAGGGTGAGAAGGGAGAACAGAGAAGCGGACACGACCAGCAGGCCTGTTGTGATCATGACCCGGGGAGAGAAGCGGTGCATGAGGCGTCCGACCGGCGCCCCGGCCGCGATGGCTGCCGCCGTGACCATGAGGAGCCGCAAGCCGGCCTGGAGGGTGTCGAGTTGCTGGACCATCCCGAAGTAGAGGCTGAGGAGGAAGAAGAAACCGATCAGGGCCAGAAACGTGATCATCGCGACGAGCGTCGTCGCGGTGAAGGCCGGACTGCGGAACAGTGAGAGGTCCAGCATGGGGCTGTCACTGCGTCGTTCGGCAAGGACGAAGGCCACGCCGCTGACGACGGCGACCCCCAGAGCGACCAGGACCTTCGCGTCGCTGAACGAGCCCGCTCCGCCCTCGATGACACCGAAGACGAGTGCCGTGACGGCAACGGTGGCCGTGATCTGTCCGGGCCAGTCGAGGCGACGGCCCTGGGGTGCACGCGAGTCGGTCAACAGGGTTCCGGCCACCACCATGGCGACGAGCGAGACGGGGAGGGCGGGCAGGTAGATCCAGCGCCATGCGAAGTGGTTGAGGATCGGGCCGGCGATGAGCGGACCGATGGCCAGGGCCCCCAGCAGGGAGGTGGCCCATATGCCGATGAACTTGCCTCGTTCGCGGTGGTCCGGAACCACATGGCTGATCAGGGCCAGGGTGGTGGGGAGCAGCGCGGCCGCCCCCAGACCGGCGAGCGCCTGGCCGATCCAGAGAACCTCGACGGACTGGGCGCTCAGGGCCACGGCCGCACCGGCCGCCGAGAGGAGCAGGCCGGCCTGGAAGACCTTCTTGCGGCCGTGGACGTCACCTACGACACCGGCAGTGAGGATGAACGCGGCCATGGGGAGGACGAACGCGTCCTGTACCCAGGACAGCTGGGCTGTGGTCGCACCCAACGCGCTCTGGATGGCGGGCAGACTGACAGACACCGTGGTGACGGGCAGGTAGGCGACGAAAACACCGAGGCAGGCCATGACGAGGGTGACGACTCGTCGTTCGGCCGGTCCGTTCCCTGTGGTCGGGACGTTCACGGAACAACTCCTTCGCGGCGCGCGCCGCGTTCAAGTGCAACAAGGGAATGCCGGGCCGGGTGCGGGTCCGGGGCGCCGACGAGGACAGCGACGATCGTCCGGAGCCTGCCGGTGTCCTGACGCCGGTGTCCGCGAGGGCGGCGTCGGTGGCGCCCTGCGGTCTCTGAGGAGCGTTCCGGCACCCTCAGGTCCTGAGCGGCTGAGACGTGCCCGGGCGCGGCGCCCCAGCATCGCCGTACAAGGGCACCAACACCAACCCACAAGCGCCAGACGCCGGAAAACTGCCAGGAATGCCGAGGATTCGAGTTTTTCCCCCAGCTGATCGGATCCTGTCGAGTGAAAGCTCCATCAGGTGAGAGGATCCGCTCATGGTGGATCAGGTGGGCAAGGAAATCCTCCGCGTCCTGCAATTTGCGCCTCGGGCTTCGTTCCGGCTGATCGGCGAGGTCGTCGGTGTGTCGGAGCAGACGGCCGCACGCCGGTACCACGCGTTGCGGCGCGATGGTGTGATGCGGGTGGTCGGCCTGGTCGACGCGGCCGTGTACGGGGAAGCCCAGTGGGTCGCGCGGATCCGGTGCCGGCCCGACCGGGCCGGCCCCCTCGCTGACGCCCTGACCCGGCGGCCGGACATCGCGTACATCGGACTCGCTTCCGGAGAGTCGGAAATCGTCTGCGTCATCCGCTCCCCCGTGAACGCCGAGCGTGACGATCTGCTGCTGCGACGGCTGCCTCGCTCCGCATCCGTGCTCGACCTCACGATCGATTTGCTCATGCACTCCTTCGGTGAACCCGGCAGTGCCGATTGGGCAGGCTATGGAGACCCGCTCACGGAAGAGCAGAAGGCCATGCTGGCCGGGGGACGGCCGTCCTCCACCCGGGCCGGAAACCTGCTGCCACCGACCGAGGAGGACGAGCCCCTCCTGCAGGCGCTGGCGGAGGACGGACGCACCACGCACACCCGGCTCGCGGAGATCACCGGGTGGTCCCAGGCTCGCGTCACTCGCCGCCTGGAAGCACTGGAGGCGTCGGGAACCCTCGTCTACGACCTCGATCTGCTGCCGGAGCGGCTCGGTCACCACCTGAACGCGACCCTGTGGCTGCGGACAACACCCGCCGCGCTGCAACAGGTCGGGGAAGAGCTCGCACGCCACGACGAGGTGGCCTTCGCCGGTGCCACCAGTGGCGACTACAACGTCATGGCGATCGTCGCCTGCCGCGACGCGGAGGACTTCTACCGGTACCTCACGACGCGCGTGGCCGCGGTCTCGGGGATCGACTCCTACCGGGTCAGCATTCGGGTCCGACGCCTCAAACAGGCCGCATCGCTCATCGCGCACGGCCGGCTCGTACACCCGCCGCTCGTCTGACGTCGTGTCCGTCCCGGACGGCGCCGGCTCTGCGGCCCCCAGGTGCACCCGCGGGCCTGCCGGGGGCGGGGCGGGCGATCGGGGCGCCGAAAGTACAACCATTCGACTGCCGATTGCGTCTGCTATTCGTGTAAGTGTTTTGCCGGAGACGGCATTTCATCCCCCCTCACACGCCATGACGAGGAACTTCCATGACTTACCCCCTTCCCGGCCGCCGGCTTTCGCGCGCGGCGGTCGGTGTACTCGCCGCCACCGCGCTGACCGGACTCGCGTCCGTACCGGCCCTCGCCGCGGAACCGGACCTCGGGATCGGCCGACTGGCGCCGATCACGGGTGTGCAGCCCGGCAGCGGTGTCGACGTGCCGTTCTCGTTGCTGAACAAGGGCACCGAGGAGGTGGGGAAGGTGTGGGTGACGTATTCCGTCACCTCGGGTCTCGCAGCGGCGGCCTCCTACGAGAACTGCCTGTACTCGAAGGGAACGGCCCACGACGAGGAGCCGGCGAAGGACCTCGCGGTGTGCGCCTTCGACCAGCCGCTGAAGCCCGGCGTCGTCTACGTGCCGGAGCAGCCGGTCGGGCTCGAGGCGCTGGACAACGCGCTGTACGACAACGTCTCCATGACCGTGGAGGCCACGGAGCCCGGACCGTCCGACGGCGGCGGGACGGACCCCGTACCGGGCACGGACGCCCCGCTGAAACTGGTCGAGAAGGCCCCGGCGACCGAGGCCGACCGGGCGAGCCACGGCGAGAACGTCACCTCCGCCGACGTCACCGCGGTCAACAAGGCCGACTTCGCGCTGACCGGCGCCCAGCTCAAGGGCGAGGCCGGCGACAAGGTCACCGCGACCGTGGAGTTCGTCAACGAGGGCCCTGCCTGGGTCTACCGGGAGCTGGGCCGGTCGGCCGCGACCGTCGACGTCCGGATCCCGGAGGGAACCACGGTCGTGAAGGCGCACGACTTCTGCAGCCCGGTCACCAAGACCCACTACAGCTGCGGAACCTCGCAGTCGTGGGTGGACGAGAAGCGTGGCGAGACGTACCCCTTCGTCCTGCGGATCGACAAGGTCGTCGAGGGCGCGGCCGGGAAGATCTCGTTCAGCGGGCCGGCCAGGCCCTTCGACGAGAACGCGGCCAACGACACCGCCGAAATCGTGATCAACGCCGGTAACGGCACGACGGGCGGATCCTCGACCGAGGGCTCCTCGGCCTCTTCGTCCACCTCCGGGGGCTCCGCAACCGGGGGACCCACCACCGGGGGATCCACCACCGGGGGATCCGACGCGCAGACGACGGCCGGCGATCTGGCGGCGACGGGCTCCGACTCCACCCTCCCCATGGTGGGCGTCTCGGCGGCGGCACTGATCGCGGGCGGCGGAATCTTCTACGCCGTCCGGAGGCGGACTGCTGCCGCCAAGTAGCGGCACGAATGCCGGAGCCGGCAGGTACGGGGGTCCCGTACCGGCCGGCCCGGGCGGCCGGAGGTCAGACGGGCAGCCGCGGCACACTCTCGATCAGCCGGCGGGTGTAGGGATGCTCCGGTTCGCCGAGCACCTGGGAGGTGGCTCCCTGCTCGACGACCCGGCCGCGTTCCAGCACGGCGGTGCGCTCGCACAAGGAGGCCACGACCGACAGGTCGTGGGAGACCATCACCAGCGTCAGCCCACTCTCCTCCTTCAGTTCGGCCAGCAGATCGACGACCTTCACGCGGGTGGTGACGTCCAGCGCGCTGACCGGTTCGTCGGCCAGCAGGACACGTGGATCGCAGACCGTGGCGCGGGCGATGGCGATGCGCTGACGCTGTCCGCCGGAGAACTCGTGCGGGTAGCGGTCGACGGCGTCCGCCTGCAGGCCGACGCGCTCCAGCGCCGCGGCCACCTTGGGCGCCGCCGCGGAGCGGGTGTCGAGGCCGAGGGAGCGCAGCGGTTCCGCGACGATCGCGCCGACCCGTCGGCTGGGGTCGAGCGAGGAGTACGGATCCTGGAAGACGCACTGCACGCTGCGCCGGAAGCGGCGCATCTGCTCGCGGTCGCGCGGGTTCAGGCCGGCCCCGTCGAAGCGGACGGTGCCGGCCGTGGGGCGGGCGAGGCCCAGCAGCAGCCGAAGCAGCGTCGTCTTGCCCGCGCCGGACTCGCCGACCAGCGCCAGGCTCTCGCCCGCCTCGACGGCGAGGGACACGTCACGCACCACGTCGGCCGCGGCCCCCCGGTAGCGCACCGCGGCGTCCTTCAGCTCCAGCACCGGCGTCATCGCGCGCTCCTCAGGTCCAGGGCGGACTCCAGTTTCCGGGCACTGGCCACCAGGGCCCTGGTGTACTCCTCGCGTGGCGCGCGCACGATGTCGTGGACCGCGCCCTGCTCGACGGCCCGGCCGTCCTTCATGACCAGCACCCGGTCGGTGACCCTGGCCACGACGGCGAGGTCGTGGCTGACGAACAGCACGGCCATCTCCCGTTCCTGGACCAGGCCGTCGATCAGCTCCAGCATCTCCGCCTGCACGGACACGTCCAGGGCGGTGGTGGGCTCGTCGGCGATGAGCAGTTTCGGCTCGCAGGCCAGTGCCATAGCGAGGGCGACGCGCTGGCGTTGTCCGCCGGAGACCTCGTGCGCGAAGGCCCGGGCGATGCGCTCGGGCTCGGGCAGCCGTACCTGTTCGAGGGCGGCCCGTACGGCCTCTCGCAGGGGCTTGCCCTTGAGGCCGGTGCGGCGGGCGAGCGGCTCGGCGATCTGGCGGCCGAGCCGCATCAGCGGGTCCAGTGCGGTCAGCGGCTCCTGGAAGACGACCGCCGCGTCCCGCCCGCGGACGGCGGTGAGCCGTTTCTCGGCGGCGCCCACCGTCTGCGTCCCGGCGAGTTCCACGCTGCCCGTCGAGGTCATGCCGTCGGGCAGCAGCCCGAGCACCGCGAGTGTCGTCAGGGACTTGCCGGAACCGGACTCGCCGATGAGGCCGAGCCGTTCACCGCCGGCCACCGAGAAGGACAGGTCGTCCACCAGGGTCCGTCCGTCGGCGGTCCGGACGGTCAGTCCGCGTACGTCGAGGAGAGTCACGCGCGCCTCCGCCGGGTGGCCGGGTCGAGGGTGTCACGCAGGCCGTCGGCGATGAGGTTCACACCGATGACGAGCAGTACGAGCAGGATGCCGGGCGCGAGCGCACCGGCCGGCGCCGTGGTGAAGGTGGCCTGGGCCTCCTGGAGCATTCGGCCCCAGGAGGCGTTGGGCGGCGGCGCTCCGAGACCGAGGTAGGACAGCCCCGCCTCGGCGAGCACGGCGAGCCCGAACTGCAGGGCGAGGTTGACCACCAGCGTGGGCCAGATGTTGGGCAGGACGTGGGAGAGGACGGTACGCGGCCAGGAGGTGCCGGAGGTACGGGCGGCGGTGATGTAGTCCTGTGCCAGGACCCGCTTGACCAGGATCCGCACCAGCCGCGCCACGACCGCGCTCTGCGCCAGGCCGATCGCCAGGACCGCGGAGCCGAGTGTCGCCGACCGTGCGGCGACGATGAGCATCGCCAGCAGCAGCGTCGGAAAGGCGATGAGGATGTCGAGGAACGCCGAGAGCGTGTCGTCGATCCAGCCCTGTGCGAACGCGGCGAGGACGCCCAGGGTGATCCCGATGGCGGCGGCGATGAGCACGGACCCGAGCCCCGCCTCGACGGCGATGCGGGAGCCGGTCATCACCTGGGTGAACAGGTCGCGACCGAGCTTGTCGGTGCCGAGCAGATGGCCGCCGCCGGGCCCTGCGAGCCGTCCGCCGGAGGTGTCCTCCGCGTCGTAGGGCAGCCAGAAGACCGACACCACGGCCAGCAGCGCGATCAGCCCGGCGAGTACGCAGCCGACGGCGAGGGTGACGGAGCGCCGGGAACGCCGCTTCGTTGGGGCGAGCAGGTCCGTCCCGGTCATCGGGAACCTCCCGAGAGTCGGCCGCGCAGCCGCGGGTCGATGATCCGCTGGACCAGGTCGGCCACGAATCCGATCACCAGCACCGCGAGGGTGGATACGAACAGCACGCCCTGGATGACCGGGTAGTCGTGCTGCGCGATGCCGGTGGCGAGCAGGGAGCCGAGGCCCGGCAGCGCGTACACCGACTCCACGACTACGGCGCCGAGCAGCGTCGAGGCGAGTTCGATGCCGAGGACGGAGATCACCGGCACGGAGGCGTTGCGCAGACCGTGCCGCCACATGGCGCCGCCGAAGGACGAGCCGAGGGCGCGCGCCGTGCGCAGATGGTCGCTGCCGAGGACGTCGAGGGTGGCGGAGCGGACGTAGCGGATCAGGGACGCGCTCATCACCAGGGCGATGGTCACGACCGGCAGGACGAGGGAGCGGACCGCCTCGGCGGGATCGGCCCAGCCGTCCTGCGGGAAGCCGCCGGAGGGCAGCCAGCCCGCGTTCAGCGCGAACACCGCGATGAGGATCATGCCGAGCCAGAACACGGGTATCGCGATGCCCAGTTGGGACACCCCGCTGAGCAGCGTGCCGTACCAGGTGTGCCGCTTGTGCGCGGCCGTGAAGCCGGCGGGTACGGCGACCAGGACGGCCAGGACGAACGCCGCCAGCGTGAGCGGCACGGTGACGTTCAGCCGGGCCGCGACCTCGGGGCCCACGGGTAGCGAGCTGACGAAGGAGGTGCCGAGGTCGCCGCCCGCCAGTTGCCCGAGCCAGTGGGTGAACTGCTCGGGCAGCGGACGGTCGGAACCGATGGAGTGGCGGGCCGCGGCTATCTGCTCGGGACTGGCACCGACCGAGGTGAGCGCGTTGGCCGGGTCGCCGGGCAGCATGCGCAGCAGCACGAACAGCACCACGCTCGCCAGGGCCAGCGACACGGCCAGGAACGCGAGCCGGCGCAGCAGATAGCGCGCCATCAGCCCTTCTTCTTGATGTCGTAGGCGAAGAACTGCGAGTTCAGGCCGTTGAGCGGGTAGCCGGAGAGCTTGTTGCTCGCGACGACGATCTGCGGGTAGAGGTACAGCCAGTCACTGGCGGCGTCCTCTGCGGTCTGCCGGTTGACCTTCTTCAGCAGCTCGGTCTGCGCGGCGGTGCTGGAGGCTTCCTCCGCCTGCTCGACCCACTTGGTGACCTGCGGGTTGTCGTAGCCCCAGTAGAAGTCGGGGTTGCCGTACCAGACCAGGTCGCGGTCGTTGACGTGCTCCTGGAGCGTGGCCGAGAAGTCGTGGTTCTTGTAGACCTTCGTGTACCACTCGTCCGGAGTGATCGTGTTGATCTTGACGGTGATGCCGACCTTGGCGAGCTGGGACTTGATGAAGGTCGCGGCCGTCGGGTGCGGATCGTAGTTGGGGGTGTCGAGGGTGAAGCTGAAGCCCTTGGCGTAACCGGCCTCGGTGAGCAGCTTCTTGGCCTTCGTCACGTCGTGGGCGTCGACGTCGGTGAGGTCCTCGTACCAGGGGTCGGTGGGCGGGACCATCGAGCCGATCTGCTTGCCGTAGCCGCCCCAGACGGACTCCAGGAGCTTCTTGTCGTCGATGGCGGCGGACACCGCCTGGCGCACCTTGACGTCGGTGAAGGGCTTGGCCTTGTCGTTGAACGCGAGCAGCAGTTTGGTGGTGGAGTCGCCGTCGTTCACCTTGTAGTTGCCGTTGCTCTTGAACTGCTCAAGGGCGTCGGGCGACTGCTCGCTGGTGACCACGTCCACGGCGTTGGTCAGCAGGGCGTTGTTCAGCGCCGAGGCGTCCTTGTAGTAGTGGAAGACGACCTGCTTGTTGGCGGCGGCGTCGCCCCAGTAGCCGGCGAAGCGGTTCAGGCTCAGCGCGGAACCGCGGGTCCACTTGTTCAGGGCGTACGGGCCGGTGCCGTCCTCGGTCGTCTTCAGGTTCTTCGCCTGGGAGTTGATGATCCAGACGTAGGAGAGGTTGTAGACGAAGGAGATCGACTTCTTGGACAGCGTGATCTTCACGGTCCGCGCGTCGGGCGTGGCGATGTCCTTGATGACCTCGAGGTTGCTCTTGCGGGCGGACTGGGAGTCGTCCGCGGTCACCTTCTCCAGGCTGTACTTGACGTCCTGGCTGGTGAGTTCCTTGCCGCTGTGGAACTTCACGCCGTCGCGCAGGGTGAAGGTGTAGGTCAGGCCGTCGGCGCTGGCCTCGTAGTCCTGGGCGAGGAGCTTGTCGACCTTGCCGTCGTCGGTGAGTCTGAACAGACCTTCGTAGACGTTGCCGTTGAGCGCCTCTGTGACGCCCTGGCCGCCGCCCGCGGTGTTGTCGAGGTTCTGCGGCTCGTAGAGGGAGCCGATGCTGACGACCGCGTCCTTGTCCCAGGCGCCGCCCGAGGCGCTGGAGCCGTTGGAACCGCCGCAGGCGGTCAGGGTCAGGGCGAGAGCGGCGGTCGAGGCGGTGCCGTACAGGAAGGTCTTCTTGGTGCGCATGGGGTCAGGGCTCTTTCGGTGCGGGGAGCTGCGGGGTGATCAGTGCTGGGCGTCGAAGCCGTCGCGGAAGACGGGGAGCTTCTCGCCGGCCTCGACGGGCAGGTGGAAGCGGTTCTGCCGCGGCGGCATCGGACAGTTGTACTGATCGGAGAATCCGCAGGGCGGCACGAAGGCCTGGTTGAAGTCGAGGACGACGCGGCTCTCGTCGTCCGTGCGCCGCACGAAGAGGAAGCGGCCGGCCCCGTAGGTGATGTCACCGTTGGTCGGGTCCCCGAAGACGAGCAGCAGGGTGCCGTCGTCGTCGAAGGCGCTGAGCGTGTAGGCGCGACCGTCGACGGTGAGCGTGATGTCACCGGGTACGACCAGGTCGCGGCTGCCGCCGTTGTCCCGGATGTGCTCGAAGGCGATGCGCCGGGCGTCGGCGACGGGCGTGTAGGAGGCTTCCAGGACCCAGGCGGGGTCGTAGGGGAAGGCGTCCACCCGGTCGAAGTGGCGGATGGCGGGCGCGTCGGCGTCCCAGAAGCGCAGGCCGTGCTCACTCTCGCCGGTGACCAGGTCGGTGCGCCGGAGCGTGGTGACGGTCACGGTGTCCGGCCGGTCCGCGCCGGCCTCCGCCGCGTCCGGGACCTCGCCCGCCGGAGCCCAGCGGGTTTCGACCAGGGCGAGGTTGCCCGTCGGTGACGTGAGCGCGCGATGGCGCTCGGCACGCCAGGCGTCCCACTCCTCCGCCGGATCGACGGATGCGCGGTCGGGGGCGGAGTGGGACACGGCAGTACTCATTAATCTAGGCGGGACGGCCCTCACAGCCCTGGGTGACAGGACGTGAATATGTGGCCAAAGCATCACCTTTATTGACCATAAGCGGATCTAATGTCAAACGTGCGTTTCACATGGTGAGACGCGTCTCGGAAAGGGAGACGAGGCGCCGGTCGGCGGCACTCCCCGAAGGCCCGGAACCGCCTGGGCCGATCGGCGGCGGGCCGCCCGGTGAGGTGTGAATAGGGTTCGAGCATGCACAGAACCACTTCACCGGGCAGCATGACGCTCGTCCAGCTGAGGGCCTTCGTCGAGGCCGAGCGGCTCGGGTCGTTCACCGCCGCCGCGCAGGCCATGGACATCGCCCAGGCGTCCGCCTCCGAACTGGTCCGGCGCCTGGAGGCGGAGCTGGACGCGGAACTGTTCCTCCGCGGCAGCCGCACACTGACCCTGACCTCGGCCGGGGAGGAGTTGCTTCCGTACGCCCAGGAGGCGGTGGCGGCTGCGGACAGCGGAGCCCGGGCCGTGCACTCACTCGGTTCGCTGGGCGGCGGCACCGCCACGTTCGGGGTGCTGCGCAACGCCGACTACTACCTGCTCGCCAACCTCGTGCAGATGTTTCACGCCCGGTACCCGGCTGTCCGCGTACGACTCGTTGGGCAGAACTCCGCCGAGACCGCCCTGGCCGTCGCGGCGGGACAGATCGAGGCGGGTCTGGTGGTTCTGCCGATCGACGACGAGGGGCTCGCGGTCACTCCGCTCATGCGCGACGAGGTGCACTACGTCAGTGCGAGCGCCGAGCGCACCGCCACCCCTGTCACCATCGAGGCCTTCTCCCGGGCGCCTCTCGTGCTGTACGACGCCCACTACGGGTGGAAGGACCCGACCCGACGGCAGATCGCCGAGCGCGCCCAGCTCGCCGGGGTCCGTGTCGATCCCATGATCGAGCTCGAACGCGTGGAGGCGGCACTGAAGCTGGCGGCGTCCGGAGTCGGCGACACGATCGCCAGCCGGGCCGTGATCGCCAGCCCTTCCTTCCCCGGGGGCCTCCACACCGCGCCCTTCGCCGAGCCTCTGTACGACACCATCGCGCTCGTGAGGCGGCTCGGCCATCCCCTCTCCCGGGCCACCCGGGAACTCGCCCGCCTCGCCGAGGACACCATCCGCGAGATGGGTCACGGCCTGATGACCTGACGCCGCACAGGCCCGGACGCAAGCGCAGAACCATGCACAGGGAAACCCTGTGGGATGCGCAGGAACTGCCCCTCTAGCCCTGTGGCAACGCCGCGTCTACCGTCCGGGGTATGCAGATCACGCACGACGAACAGAAGACCCTCGCACCCTTTCAGTGGCTGAAGAAGCCCGCGGTCGACGGCCCTCCCGCGCAGCGCGACCCCAAGGTGGTCGAGCGGGTGTCCCAGATGCTCAAGGAGATCGAGAGCAAGGGCCTGGACGCTGTCCGCGCCTACGGTCAGGAGCTCGACGGCTGGTCCGGTGACCTGGAGATCGGGGCCGCCGAGCTGAAGAGGTCGGGGGACGCCCTGCCCGCCGACGTCCGCACCGCCCTGGAAATGGGTTACGAACGCACGCACCGCTTCGCCTCCGCCCAGCGCGAGCACCTGACCGACTTCGAGATCGAACTCGCTCCCGGGGTGGCGGGCGGACAGCGCTACGTTCCGGTGTCCAGGGTGGGCGCCTACCTTCCGGCAGGCCGCTTCCCCCTGCTGGCCAGCGCGTTCATGACCGTGGGAGTGGCCAAGACGGCCGGCGTCCCCACCGTGGTGGCATGCACGCCGCCGTCGGGCGAGCACGGCGCCCACCCTGCCGTGCTCTACGGCGCCTACCTGTCCCGGGCCGACCGGGTCTTCGCCGTCGGCGGCGTGCAGGCCCTCGGCGCGATGGCCTTCGGCCTGCTGGGCGAGGCCCCGGTCGACATGCTGGTCGGTGCCGGCAACGCTTTCGTCACCGAGGCCAAGCGACAGCTCTTCGGCCAGGTCGGGATCGACCTGCTGGCCGGCCCCTCCGAGGTGGCCGTCATCGCCGACGACTCAGCGGACCCGGTCTGGGTCGCCGCGGATCTGCTCGGCCAGGCCGAGCACGGCCCCAACTCTCCGGCCGCCCTGATCACCACCTCCGAGAAGATGGGGCGCGCCGTCGCCGCCGAGATGGACCGTCAGCTCGAAACCCTCGCCACCCGCGAGATCGCCGGGCCCGCCTGGCGGGACTTCGGCTCCGTCATCGTCGTGCGCGACCGGGACGAGGCCGTCGCCGTGTCGGACGTCCTCGGCCCCGAGCACCTGGAGATCCAGACCGAGGACGACGACTACTACCTGCAGAACCTCACCAACTACGGTTCGCTCTTCCTGGGCCCCTGGTCCACCGTCGCCTACTCCGACAAGGGCATAGCCGGCACGAACCACGTACTGCCGACGGGCAAGACCGCTCGCTACAACGCGGGGCTGTCGGTCTCCCGCTTCCTCAAGCCCCTGACGTACCAGAGGACGGCCAAGGAGGGCACCGCCTCGCTGGCGCCCGCCGTCGAGCGGATCTCCGCCTTCGAGGGCCTGGCAGCCCACGGCGCGACCGCCACGCTCCGGATCGACCGGATCGGCCGTACCTCCGGTGCGTTCGACGCCGTCCCCGAGGCGTTGCGCGAACAGCTCTGATCCCGCCGCCTCCGCCTCCGGCCCCGCGCCGGCATCGGCCTCGGCCGGAGGCGGGGCAGGCGCCCGGAACACCATGCACAGCCTCGGCCCGCACCCGGACCGCCGGTAGCGTCGCCCGCCCGAGACGGGTGAGTACCGTCCTGCAGCAGGAGCACCTGCGCTCCCACTCCCGCGAGGATTGTCCCCATGCACCATGCCCCGCCCGCTCCCGCCCCGTCGGACGCATCAGGCCCCGCGCTCACCCAGGGTCTCAAGGGACGCCAGATCACGATGATCTCCATCGGGGGCGTGATCGGGGCCGGCCTCTTCGTCGGTTCGTCCACCGCTGTGGCGGCCGCAGGTCCGGCCGTTCTGATCTCCTTCCTGCTGGCCGCCATCCTGGTCGTACTCGTCATGCAGATGCTCGGGGAGATGGCCGTCGCCCATCCCGACACGGGCTCCTTCTCCACCTACGCGGACCGGGCCCTGGGCCGCTGGGCGGGCTTCTCCATCGGGTGGCTGTACTGGTGGTTCTACATCCTGGTCATTCCCATCGAGGCGATCGCCGCGGGCGAGGTCATCTCGGGGCTGACCTCGGTTCCGAGCTGGATCCCGGCGCTCGCCATGATCGCCCTGCTGGCGGGCAGCAATCTCCTCGCCGTCCGCAACTACGGTGAGTTCGAGTACTGGTTCGCACTGCTGAAGGTCATCGCGATCGTGGCCTTCCTCGTTCTCGGCGGACTCGCGATCTTCGGCCTCCTGCCCGGTTCGGACGCCCACGGAGTGTCGCACCTGTGGGCCGACGGAGGGTTCGCGCCCAAGGGCGGGGTGGCCGTGCTCGCCGGTCTGCTCACGGCGATGTTCAGTTTCCAGGGCAGCGAGATCGTCACGATCGCCGCCGCCGAGTCGGAGGAACCGAAGAAGAACATCAAGAAGGCCGTCCGTGCCGTCGTCTGGCGCCTCGGGCTGTTCTACGTCGGCTCGATCTTCGTCGTGGTCAGCCTCGTCCCGTGGAACTCCGACGGACTCGCGGCCGGCTCCTACCAGGCGGTCCTCGACCGTATGAACATCCCGGGCGCCGGACGGATCATGGATGTGGTCCTCGTCGTCGCTGTGAGCAGCTGCCTCAACTCGGCCATCTACACCGCCTCCCGCATGGCGTTCTCGCTTGCCCGCCGCAAGGACGCGCCGGCCGCCCTGGCCACCACCTCCGCGTCCGGTGTGCCCCGCAACGCGGTCGTCGCCTCGACGGTCATCGGCGTCGCCGCGGTGATCGCCAACTATCTGCTGCCGAGCGTCTTCACGTACCTCATCGCCTCCAGCGGCGCGATCGCCCTGATGATGTACATGGTCATCGCGATCACCCAGTACGCCACCCGCCGCAAGGCGGCGCAGCCGAGCGAGGTACGCATGTGGGCGTTCCCCTACCTCACCCTCGCCACGATCGCCTTCATCGCCGGAGTACTGGTGCTCATGGCGGTGCTGCCCGGCCACCGTCTCGAACTGTGGCTGTCCCTCGCGCTCGCCGCGGTCCTCGTCGGGGTCGGCGTCCTACGGCAGCGGAGGCACGGCGACCGCCCCGGCTTCGGCCTGGACACCTCTGGGGTCGGCGCGGACATCGCAGGGCAGCCCCCTCGGACGGGCTCGTCACCGCGGTGACGGGTCAGGGGAGGCGGGCGTGGGTGGCCCGGGACACGAATTCGGTCGGCAGGACGAGGCGTTCACCGGCGGGGTCGGCGTCGCCGTCGATGCGCCGCACCAGCAGGCGGGCGGCCTGACGCGAGAGTTCCCGGAGGTCGTGGCGGACCGTGGTCAGCCGGAACACCTCCCAGGCGGCCATGGGGAGGTCGTCGAAGCCGATCACGGTCAGGTCGTCGGGGACCCGGAGGCCTGCGGCGAGAGCCGCGTTCAGGACACCGATGGCGACCACGTCGTTCCCGCAGAAGACCGCGGTGGGTGCCTGTGCCGCGTCGAGCAGGGCAGGCAGCGCACGGTATCCGGTGTCGAACTCGAAGGCGCCTCGCACCACACAGTCCTCGGGGAGCCCGATGCCCGCGTCGGCCAGCGCCAGTCGGAAACCCAGTTCGCGTTCACGCCCGGTGGTCGTGTTGGCCGCGCCGAAGATGCCCGCGATCCGTCGATGGCCGAGCTCGACGAGCACGTCGGCGACCAGGCGTCCTCCGCCCTCGTTGTCGACGACGGAGGCGTAGTCACCCCGGGCGCCGGTGTCGCGGTTGAGGAAGACGTAGGGCATGCCACGGCGGTCGAGCTGGGCCGGGAGGCGGGAGTCGGTGGTGGCCGTCGCGAGGACCACGCCGTCCAGGGACTGGTCCAGGAGCTTCTCCTCGGCCACCGCTTCGTCGGAGCGTTCGGTGAGAAGCATCATGCGGTAGCCCAGGCGCTGGAGCTCGTCGTGCAAGGGCGCGATGACGTGGGGGTAGAAAGGGTTCGTCAGGTCGGTCACGATCACCCCGATACGCCGGGTGGACCGGGTCGACAGGGTGCGTCCCGCCTCGCTGGGCACGTAGTTCAGCGCCTGCGCCGCCCGCCGGACCTTGTCGCGGGTCGCCGCGGACACCCGCGGGTCGTCCCGCAGTGCGCGGGAGACCGTGGGCTGCGAGACGCCTGCCAGCCTCGCCACGTCGTGACTCGTGATCGCCATCGGCTCTCTTCCCGTCGCCCGGTGCGCCACCCCTGGCGCCGCACATACCACTATACGTATGTAGTCCCTCCCCCTGGGAGCCGGGGACGACCGGCACGCCGCATCGGATCGAGCAGACCCACCCCCCTCCACGGCGCACACCCTCCGCCCGTTGCGCTGCACTCCGTTCTCACTTCTGCGGAACACTCCGCGGGGCCGCATCGGAGAAGTCGCACACCCTGTGCACGAAGTCGAACCCGCGCGACCCCTTGACATTGCCCGACAGAGAGCCTGTCATGGGAATGCATACGTATTCCAAGTGAGGGAGCAGTCATGCCCGATGTCGTCGTGTCCACCGTCGAGCTGGGGCGCCGCACGATCCGCCGCAGCGACTTCGTCTCCTGCAACCAGGCCTTCATCGACTGCCGCACGCCGGGCTCCGACCGGAAGGAGAACTACGCGATGATCGGGCCCGGCGTCTCTCAGGCCGCCGGCCAGCACGTCAACCTGCGGCTGCCGCACGGCTACAACATCGGTGCCGCCGCCATGCCCCACGGCATCACCAACAACCTCCACCTCCACTACACCGCCGAGGTCTTCGTCTGCACGGAGGGCGAGTACCTCCTGCGCTGGGGCGCCGACGGCTCCCAGGGAGAACTCCTGCTCAGGGCCGGGGACATCGCCTCCGTCCCCACCTGGATCTTCCGCGGTTTCACCAACAGCGGCCCCGACGACGGCTGGATGTTCACCGTGCTCGGCATGGACCACACCGGCGGCATCATCTGGGGTCCCTCGGTTCTGCGCGAGGCGGAGGGCCACGGCCTGTACCTCACCGCCGACAACGAACTGATCGACACGGTCGCCGGCGACGGGGTCCCGGCCGGGACCCAGCTGACGGAACCGATGACGCAGGAGCACATCGACCGGCTGCGTCACTACAGCGCCCACGAGATGGAGCGCCGTGTCGCGGCAGCGGACGAGCTGGTGTGGTCCGAGCACCCGTTCCTCGACAGCGCCCTGCCGGGCGGAGGAGTACGGCTGAGCTGCGTCATCGGGTACGGCATGACCGAGGACCTCCATCAGGAGCCCCGGATCTTCAATCCGCACGGGCACAACGTCGCCTGGATGCGGGCCGATCCGGGCCAGGGTGTCTCCTTCCACCGGCAGCACGAGACGCAGACACTGATCGTGAAGGACGGTCTGTGGGAGGTCACGCTCAACCGCACCGACCCCGTGTCGGTGCGCCTGGGACCGCGCGACATGCTCTCCGTACCGCAGGACGCCTGGCGCACCCTGCGCAACGTCGGGGACGAACAGGGCGATCTGATGGTCGTCAACTCGGGTGACGGCCGGGTCCGCCTGGACTGGGACGAGGAGGTCGCCAAGAGCGCCGCCGACGCGGGCCTCGGCATCGACCACAACGGCTACGTCGCGCCGTACGCGCTGCTGCCCCGCTCCGCGCGCCGCTGGTGACCGCCGTGCCCAGCGGCGGACCGTCGAGCGCACTGCCCCTGGTGGTCGTACCCGGGATGCTGTGCGACGCGGACCTCTGGTCCGATGTGGCGTTCCCCGAGGGCCATCCGGTCCGTCACCTCGAGTTGACGAAGCCGGACATCGGGGCCATGGCCGAGGATCTGCTCTCCTCCGTGTCGGGCCCGTTCGTCGCGGTCGGCCTCAGCCTCGGGGCCGTCGTCGCTTTCGAGGCGCTGCGCCGGGCCCCGGAGAGGATCTCCGGCCTGTGCGTCATGTCGACGAACGCGGGCGCGCCGCGGCCCGGGCAGTACGCCGCCTGGCGCGTGATGGACGGTCTGATCGACGACGGGCGGTTCGCGGACGTCGTCGAACAGACGCTGCCAGGCATGTTCCCCGTGCCGAGGCCGCCGGTCGAGTCGGCGGAGCGCTACCGGCGCATGGCGTATGCCGTGGGCCCCGAGGCCGCCCGCGCCCAGCTCGCCGCGCAGGCGACCCGCCAGGACGCGACCGGGACGCTGCGTACCGCCCGGTGCCCGACCGTGGTCCTGTCCGGGACACGGGACGCGCTGTGCCCGCCGGACTTCCACAGGGTGATCGCACGGGCGGTGCCGGGCGCGGGACTGCGCCGGGTGGCCGGGGCCGGGCACCTGCTGCCGTGGCAGAACCCGTCCGCCGTCTCCGCCGCGCTGCGGGACCTGCTGGCGCAGGTACGGGAAACGCCGCCGCCGGTATCCCGAGCATCCGCGCACATCACGCCCCGGCTGCCCGAGCCGCTCCGCCGGGCCCGCACCCGCCGCCCCACCTGAGCCCGCCTCCCTCACCCGTTCCTCATCTCCACATCCGACACCCACCCGCGAAAGAAGGCGCCGTCATGCCTCGTTTCCTCAAGTCCCCCGTGCCCGCCGGTCAGGTGCTCGCCGCTCGCGCGGATGTCGCCGAGCGCGTAAGCACCATCCTCGACGACATACGCGAGCAGGGTGACGTAGCGGTCCGCCGCTACTCCGAGAAGTTCGACGACTGGAGCCCCGAATCCTTCCGCCTGAGCCCGGAGGAGATCGAGAAGATCATCGCCGGCGTACCGGAGACGGTTCTGGAGGACATCCGCTTCGTCCAGCGCCAGGTGCGCACCTTCGCCCAGGCGCAGCGCGACTCGCTGCACGACGTCGAGATCGAGACCCTGCCCGGTGTCCGCCTCGGGCACCGGCACGTCCCCGTAGCCGGTGCCGGTGCCTACGTACCCGGCGGGCGTTATCCGCTGACCGCGTCGGCGCACATGACGATCGTGACCGCGAAGGTGGCCGGGGTGTCGAGGGTCGCCGCCTGCACCCCGCCGATCCGGGGCGAGATCCCCGCCGCGACGGTGGCGGCGATGCACCTGGCGGGTGCTGACGAGATCTACCTGCTGGGCGGCGTACAGGCCGTGGCAGCGCTCGCCATCGGCACCGAGACGGTCGGCCGGGTGCCACTGATCGCGGGTCCCGGCAACGCGTACGTGGCCGAGGCCAAGCGCCAGCTGTTCGGTGAGGTCGGCATCGACCTGTTCGCGGGCCCGACCGAGATCCTGGTGATCGCCGATGAGCAGGCCGACGCGTTCGTGGTGGCCGTCGACCTCCTCTCGCAGGCGGAGCACGGTCCCGACTCCCCCGCCGTTCTCGTCACCACGTCCGAGGAGCTGGGCCGGGAGGTCGAGCGCCACATCGAACGGCTGCTGCCCGGCATGCCGACGAAGGACTTCGCCGGGCCGGCCTGGCGCGACCACGGCGAGATCGTCGTGGCCGGCTCCCTGGCCGAGGCCTTCGAGATCGCGGACTCCTACGCCAGTGAACACGTGGAGGTCCTGACCGAGAACCCGCGTCAGGCGCTGGACCGGATGACCGACTACGGCGCGCTCTTCCTCGGTGAGGGGACGTGCGTCTCGTACGGGGACAAGGTCATCGGCACCAACCACGTACTGCCCACCCGGGGGGCGGCGCGCTACACCGGTGGTCTGTGGGTGGGAAAGTACCTGAAGACGGTGACCTACCAGGAGGTCACGGACACCTCTTCGTCGGCGCTGCTCGGCGAAGTGTGCGGGCGGGCGGCGCGCGTCGAGCTGTTCGAGGGGCACGCCCGCTCCGGTGACGTGCGGGCGGCCAAGTACGGCAACGGCACCCTGCCGTGGAACGACGAGGCGGGCGCATGAGCGGCCTCACGGACCCGCTGGCCGGGCGCACCGCACTCGTCAGCGGTGGCGGCAGCGGACTCGGCGCCGCCATCGCACGCTCCCTGTTGTCCGACGGGGCGCGCGTGGTGATCACCGGCCGCAACGAGTACGCCCTCAAGGAGACGGTCTCTCGCCTGGGCCCTGGTGTCACCCACCGGGTCTGTGACGTGTCCCGGCCGGCCGAGGTCGCATCACTCGCGGAGAGTCTCGCGGACGAAGAGATCTCGGTGCTCGTCAACAACGCCGGGATCGCCGGGCCGGTGGCACCGCTGACCGAGATCTCGGCCGAGGCTTGGGACGAGGTCTTCGGCGTGAACGTGCGCGGGGTGTTCCTGATGTGCCGCGCCTTCCTTCCCGCCATGACGGGGCGGGGCACAGGGGACGTCGTGAACATCGCCTCGGTCTCGGGGAAGCGGCCCCTGCTGCGGCGCACGCCCTACTGCGCGTCGAAGATGGCGGTCATCGGTCTGACCACCACCCTGGCGGGCGAGGTCGGCCCTCTGGGGGTCACCGTGAACTCCCTGTCCCCGGGCCCCGTCTCGGGCCCCCGGATGGAGCGCAACTTCCGCCTGGAGGCGGAGCGCACCGGCAGCAGCTACGCCGAGGCCGAGGAGGCTTTCGTCTCGCGGTCCGCCCTCGGGCGGATGGTCAGCGAGGAGGAGGTCGGCGCCGCGGTGAGCGCGATGCTGCGGATGCCGGGCCTGTGCGGTGCGGACATCGACCTCTCGGCGGGGATGGTGGCGCGGTGACGGCGGCGCGTGCGGACCGCCGCTCCGTCAAGGCGCGGCTCGCGGCCGGTGAGCGGCTGTACGGCGCCCTGCTGCGGCTTCCCTCGGAGACCCTCGTGGAGATGGCGGGAGTCGCCGGCCTCGACTACGTGGTCATCGACTGCGAGCACGGGCCGGCCGACACTGCCGTTCTCCAGCACCATCTGACGGCCGCGGCGGCCCAGGGCATCGACGTCCTTGTCCGCGTAGGCACGTCCGAGCCCGCTCTCGCCCTGCGCTGCCTGGACCTGGGAGCCGCCGGGCTGATCCATCCGCATGTCGACTCCGCGCAGGACGCGCGGCGTGCGGTGGCCGCGGTCCACTACCCGCCCCTGGGGACGCGGGGCTTCGCGACCTACAGCAGGGCGGGCCGCTTCGGGACCGTCTCGGCGGCCGACCATGTGACCGCATCACGGGACACCTTGGTGGTGGCGATGGTCGAGACGGAGCAAGCCTGTGCCGCCGCCGGAGAGATCGCCTCGACACAGGGCGTGGACGCGGTACTGGTGGGACCGGCCGACCTCGCGGCGGACTGTTCCTTCCCCGGACAGGACGTGATCGACGGCCTGGTCGCAAGGGCCCATCGCGCGACCCGTGAAGCGGGCCGGGCGGTGATGACGATCGTCCCGGGCGCCGAGGGAGCCAGGGCGGCCGAACGGGCGGGAGCGCAGCTGGTGCTCTACAACATGGCCCACGTCCTGATGGACACCTTCCGCTCCCTCGCGGCGCCCGGACCTGCCGAAGGGGCCGGCGGGCACTCATGACGCCGCACGGCCGAGCCCGGTTCCGCCGTGCCTCTCCGGGGAACCGGGCGCGCGGCTGCGCCCCGGCGGACGCGACCACCGCCGGTCCGCCCGCAGCGTCACCGAATGCGTGTCCTCCACCTCTTGACGACCTTCGCCGGGCTCCTTAGTGTTCGGCGGAAGTTCATACGTATGCATAACCACGTCAACGCGCGAACGGAGAAGCCATGTCCGCTGTAGCGCCGCCCACCGCCACCGCCGGCACCCCAGGGGCCGACACGGAGAAGCGGAATGCGATACGCCGAGCCATCGGCGCGGGAAGCATCGGAAACTTCGTCGAACAGTTCGACTACGGCCTCTACGGATACATGGCGCCGGTCCTGGCCCCCGCCTTCTTCCCGGAGAGCAACCAGGCGGTGGCGGTGCTGAGCACGTACGCGATCATCGCCATCGCGTGCCTCTTCCGCCCCCTGGGCGGGACGCTCGTCGGCCGCTGGGGCGACCGGGTGGGCCGCAAGAAGACACTTCTGTGGACCATCGTGCTCATGGGTGTGGCCACCGCCCTGATCGGCGCACTGCCGACGTATCAGCAGATCGGGGTCCTCGCACCCCTGCTCCTCCTGCTCCTGCGTGTCGTCCAGGGCATGGTGTCGGGCGGGGAGTACGTCGGGGCGGTGGCCTTCATCGTGGAGTGGGCCGAGCCGAACCGGCGCGGCTACTACGCCTCGTACGCCTCCAACAGCTGCTTCGTCGGCATCCTCGCCGGGGCGGGCACCGCCGCGCTCACCAGCTGGCTGTTCCAGGGACCCTCGCTGAACTCGTGGGGCTGGCGCATCCCGTTCCTGCTCGCACTGCCGCTGAGCGCGGTCGGGATCTGGCTGCGCAGGCGCATCGAGGAATCACCCGAGTTCGTCCGGGCCACGGAGGGCGGCACCGCGGTCGTCAAGGCGCCGATCCGGGAAGCGCTGCGCACGCAGTGGCGGCCGATGCTCGTGTTCTGCGGCGTCTCGGTCATGCTCGCGATCCTGTCCTACAGCTGGGTCACGTTCTATCCCGAGTACCTGACCGGCACACTGGGCCTGCCGCGCTGGATGGCACTGACGTCCAACGCGATCTCCGTCGCCGTACTCATCCCGCTGCTGCCCCTGGCGGGAATCCTCTCGGACCGGATCGGCCGTAAACCGATGCTGATCACCGGCGCCGTCGCATGCATCGTTCTGGTCCCGCTGGCCTTCCGGGTCGGCGAGGGCGGCACCTTCGGCACGGCGGTTGCGAGCCAGCTGATCTACATCGTCCCCGAGTTCTTCCTGACCGGCATCGTCACCGTCTGCACGGCGGAACTCTTCGCGACGCGCACCCGGTTCAGCGCGAGCGCCATCGCGTACAACAGTTCGTTCTCCATCTTCATGGGGATCACGCCGTTCGTCGCCGCACTGCTCGTCAGCAGCTTCGACACGATCTACGCCGTGTGGGTCTACCTCGCCGCGGCCGCGGTCCTGGCCCTCGTCGTCGTGAGCGCCTTCATGACGGAGACGTACCGGAGTCATCTGGGGGCGGACAAGTTCTCCGGGTGACCAGCACACCGGTGGCAGCCCTCGACCCACGCACTCCTTCCGGCATCCTCCGGAATTCACGCTCATATACATACGCATACACACCACACAGCACATCGAGAAAGGGAAGAATCATGCCGCTGGACCCCACCGCCTACCTCCCCTACAAGGACCCGGACGACTTCATCCGTGAGGTCACCGACCGCATCTGGGTCGGCCGCGACATCGCCTACATCGTCGACAACTACGAGCCGGACTCGATCGTCCACACGAGCCTGGGCACCGTGGTGGGCCGCGACGGCGTGATCGAGGGAAGCACGATGCGCATGGGCAGCACGCCCGGTCACATCGGCCAGGCCGAGGACGTGGTGTGGGAGGCACGCGGGGACGACGCCTTCCTCAGCTCGCACCTGGTCTTTTCCGCCGATGAGCACCTGGTCGACGGCCGGAACATCCGCATCCGCAAGCGCACGGTCGCCAACTGCCTCTACCGCCGGGGCCGGATGGTCGAGGAGTGGGTGGTCCGCGACGAGCTGGCGGACTGTCTGCAGCGCGGTCTGGACCCGGACGAAGCGGCCCGCGCCCTGCGTTTCCAGGGCTACACCGGGTCGATGACCGAGGAGCCGCCGAAGGACGTGCTGCTGGCCGGCGTCAGTGGACCGCGGCCCGACGAGTTCCGGCCCGAGTGCGAGATGGTGCTGGAGTTCATCGACGAGGTGTGGACGCGGCGCCGGCTGCACAGGGTCGACGACTTCATGGTGCGAGACCTCTTCCTGCACACGATCGGCGACCGGACCGTCATCCGCCCCGAGCGTTACCAGAGCGATCTGCTGTCCATGGTCGGGGCATTCCCCGACGCCCGGTTCGCCGTGCGGGACGTGCAGACCAACTACTCCCCGCGGTACGCCGGCCTGCGAGTCGCCGTCACGTGGACCATGCACGGCACCTACCGGGGCACACCGGCCTTCGGCCCGCTGACCGACAAGCCCGTGACCGTCCTCGGGGTGTCCCAGTTCCTGATCCAGGAGGGCCGGATAGTGCGGGAGTACCGCGTCTACGACGAGATCTCGCTGCGGGCCCAGATCAACAGCACCCGGGGGGACGGCCCGGCGGTGGAGGCCAACATCTACTGAGCGCCATCCGCGCCTCCGACGAGACGAGGCTGAGGGAGGCGGAGGGGTCCCGGACGATCCGGACCGCTCCTCCCTCGGTGTGACGCCCCCGATGAGACGCCCCCGGTGC
>NZ_JBHWZS010000100.1:0-26690 GCF_042728155.1 Streptomyces sp. NPDC060209 | reverse complement strand
CCAGGCCGTCGGTGGTGAGGGTGGGCCGGCCCTTCGTGCCGGCCACCACGATCTTGACGGTGTGCTTGGCGGAGGCCGACCAGGACTTCGTCCAGACGGCCTGGCGGTACGCGGTGGCGGAGGACTTCAGATCCACCGTCGCGGCCTTGACGCCGTCCACATAGACGTACGCCTGACCGGACGTCGAAGCCCGGGACACCACCCAGGCGACCGAGCGGCCGGTGAACGTCCACGTCAGGGAGGCGTTCTTGGTCCCGCTCGAGTACGACTTGCCGCCGAGGTAGCTGGACGACGACTTCGTGGTCCAGGTGCCGCTCCTCTTCGCCGAGGACTCCTGGAGGATGACGGGAGTACCGGCGACCGAGGCGGCCGCGCCGTTGCCCGCGAGGTCGTACGCCGTCATCTTCCAGCTCGTCGCCACGCCTGACTTCGCCGTGTGCGACGCGCTGGTGGTCGTCGGACCGTAGGTCCTGGCCACCGGCGCGGTCAGGCGGACGTCCCTGAGCTGTACGGCGTCGGACCCCTTCCACTTCAGGGTGAGCGGAACGGCCGTCGTGTTCACCGTGCCGGTGCGCAGCGACAGGGACGGCTTCGTGGAGAAGACGGGGGCGGTGCGGTCGGCGACCACGGTCGCCGCCGCCGACACGGAGGTCTTCCCCGACTGATGCGTCGCGCGCACCTGGACCGTGTGGCTGCCGACGGCCAGGGTGGCCTTGGCCGACGATGCGCCGCCCGCCGTGGAGGCGACGGACTTACCGTCCACCAGCAGCTCGTACTTCGTGACGAACGCGGCGGGTGTGGTAGCCGACCAGCCGACGGTGATGTCCGCCTTGGTGTAGTACTTGCTGCCCGAAAGCGCGGCGCCGGTCACCGACTTGACGGTCAGCCCCGCGACGGGGCCGGCCGCGTAACCGCGGATGGTGGGCAGCTGTTCGTACAGCTTGGTGCCGGGGCACTGGGTGTTGAAGCCGTCACGGTGCCCGGAGACCGTGCTGAACGAGTACGCCGTCGCGGCGGTGAACTTCTTGCCTGCGTAGTTGTTGCCGGTCGCGCCGGCGGTCAGTGTGGTCGTCCCCGAAGGGCTGACGCCGTACTGGCCGAGCTTCCACGCGGCGATCCTGGCCACCGCGGTCGTCGCGGCGGTCGCGGCGGAGGCGTCGGTGTACATGCCGATGACGGCGATGCCCGCCGTGTCGCGGTTGAAGCCGTAGGTGTGCGCGCCCTGCACGGCGCGGTCCGCGCCGCCCTTGCGGCCCTCGAAGACCGTGCCGCACTTGTCGACGATGAAGTTGTAGCCGAGGTCCTTCCAGCCGTTCGACTGCACGTGGTAGGCGTGCAGCCCCCGGACGATCGCCGCCGAGTCGGCGCAGGAGTACGTGTTCGTCTGCGCCGTGTGGTGCACGAAGACGGCCTTCACCGTGTCCATGTAGTCCGGTGACTCGTCGTTGAGGGACTCGTCGGCGTTCCAGCCCGCCCGTGTGACGATCGGAGGCTTCGGTGCCGTGGACGGCAGGGGTGGGGGCAGCGTGGCGGTCGGTTCGGCGGTGGGGGTCGGGGTCTCGGCCGGGGCCGACGGCGAGTCGGTGCCGCCGGGGTCCGTGCTCGGGGACGGGTCCACCGGGGCGCCGGTGCCCGGCTCCTCCGTCGCCGGTTCCGTGGTCTCTCCGGCGGGCGGATCGGTGGGTTCGTCGGACGGGGTGCCCGCCGGTTCGGACGGGGCGTCCGTGGGGTCGGCCGACGGTTCGTCGGTGGCGTCGACGGCGTACGCGGCCGGCTCCGCCGCGGTTCCGGACGCCTTGCCGGGGTCCACGGTGTCGAGCCGCAGGCCCTCGGGGAGCCCGGCGGAAGTGTCCTTCCCGGCGGATACCCGGACCTCCACGCCGTCGGAGGGTCCGACCCAGCGGGGTTCGGTGGTGCCGCGGACCCCGGGCCGGCCGGCCTCCGTACGCCCGTCGACCTCCGTGTCGATGGGCAGCCAGGCCGACCAGTCGCCGCTGGAGGCCGACCGTGTACGCGCCTCGACGGTGCCCGTCACCCGGGCCGACGGGTCGGTCCAGGTGACGCCGAGCATGCTGAACGGCTCGGTGCTGCCCCGGCGCAGGGACGCGGTCGCACCGTCGCCCGACACCTTCAGGGCGTCGTGGTGCACCTCGGTCCGCGCCGGACCGGACGTGGCGCCGATACCGTCGGGCACGTCCGAGGTGCCGGTCACCCCCTCGAACACCAGGACACCTGCCACGGCCGTCGTCGCGACGGCAGCCGTGGCCCATATTCTTCGCTTCACTCGCACGTGGGTCCCCGAGGATGAATGACTGCCGTAGCGGCAGTGCGGAGGATGTGACCGGCACCCGGCCGGTTCTCCGCATGATCCTCGCGCATTCCCCACATCCTGTCCCGGCGCCCAGGGATCGACCTGGTCACAATCGACCGGGTCCGGGCCCTGTTGCCGGGGACCCCGACGCGCCCCGGGCGGCCGAGTGCTCAGTTCTCCGGGGCGGAGGGGTAGGCGGCCTCGAAGGAGGCCCGGAAAAGGGCCTGGACCTCCTCGCCGCCGAGGCCCTCGTCACGCGCCTGGTGCAGCCATTCGTTCAGCGCGGTGCGCAGCGGCCACTCGGGGCCCGACCCCGGCTCGGCGAGGGTGCGGGTGATGAAGGTCCCCGCCCCCTGGCGCACTTCGGCGAGCCCCGCACGCTCCAGCTCCCGGTAGGCCTTGAGCGTCGTGTTCGGGTTCACCTTGGTGGTGGCGGCGACCTGCGCGGCCGTGGGCAGCCGGTCGCCCTCCTCCAGCGCGCCCATCCGCAGGGCCTGCTCGACCTGCCGGACGATCTGGAGATACGTCGCCACTCCGCTGCGCCGGTCGATGCGGAACACGACCACGGACATCACCTTCCGCTCGATTAGCGACACTTTACGTAGAGAACGGGGGGCGGCCCTACAGGGGGCGCTGGGAGGCCCACCACAGGGCGAACGAGGTCAGCGCGGCTGTGCCGGCCAGCAGGATGGCGGCGCCGGTCCACTGCATGGCGGCCATCTGACCGTAGTCGAGGTACTGGAAGACGTTGTTGACGATGCCCAACTCCTCGATGCACGCGTTCGTGGCCTTCTCGGTCGCCTCGGCGCAGGAGCCCCATCCGTACAGCTGACCGTCGGCGCTGCCGACCCAGCGGTCCACCTCGTACGCGTCGTCGAGGAACGCCGGGAATTCGCCGTTCAGCGGATAGGTGATCGTGCGCGGCGTGCCCAGGAGGTCCCGGTACATGCCCCAGGCGGTCTGCGCGGCCACGCAGAAGACGAAGGTGACGACCATGGAGGCCAGGACCCGGCGCAGCAGGATGCCGATCGTGAAACCGGCCGCGGTGAGGAACAGCGCGAGCGCGGGGAGGACGGGGCCCGTGGCGTCGAAGACCGAGGCGTCCATCCAGTGGTCGGCGAGGACCGAACGGTAGGGCCGCCACCACCAGGTGAAGACCGCGGAGAGCACCGAGCAGGCCACCAGGGTGATGAGGAGGCACCAGCCGAGCTTCGCGACGAGCCAGCGGCGGCGGGTCACGGACTGCGTGGTGACGAGCTGTGCGGTGCCCTGTTCCTGGTCGGCGGCGATCAGCGGGGCGCCGAGGAAGACGGCGAGGATGCCGGGCAGCAGGGTCAGCAGGGAGGTGAGCCTGCTGTAGCCCTCGCCCACGACGGGCAGCGGCACGGACTTCTCGGGCCAGCCCGCGGCGGCGAGCAGATCGATCAGCTGGGCGCGCTGGTACACGATCCAGAGCGAGCCGAGCACCACCAGGGCGAGGATGCACCACAGTGTGGTCCGGTGCTGACGCAGGACCAGCCAGGTCAGTCCGCGCAGCAGCCTCGGACGGGCGGTGCGTGCGGTCGGTGTGCCGGTCAGGGTGGTGCTCATGCGGTCCTGGTCCCTTCGGTCTCGATCTGCGCGCCGGGTGTGTACAGCGGGGGTGCGTCCGGTGAGCGCAGATGGGCGAGCAGCACTTCCTCCAGGCTGGGTTCGGCCACCTGCCAGTCCCCGGACAGCGGACCCGAGGTCCGTACCATCGCCTGGAACTGCCGCCCCTGGACGCGCTTCTCGATGACCGTGTGACGGGCGAGAGCGGCGGGCAGGGCCCCGTCCTCGGCCAGTCCGGTCACCAGGGCGTGCGCCGGGACCAGCGCGTCGGCGTCGCCGGCCATCCGGATCCTGCCGTCGGCGACGACGAGCAGGTAGTCGCACATGTCCTCCAGCTCGGCCAGGATGTGCGAGGACATCACCACCGTGGTGCCGCGCTCGACGGCCTCGGCCATCAACAGGGTGCTCATCTCGTCGCGGGCCAGCGGGTCGAGATCCGCCATCGGCTCGTCGAGCAGCAGCAGATCCGGCCGCTTCCCGAAGGCCAGCGCGAGCGCGACCCGGGTGCGCTGCCCGCCGGAGAGCGTCCCGACCGCGGCGTTCATCGGTACGTCGCCCGATCGCACGATCCGCTCCGCCGCCGTGGCGTCCCAGCCGGGGTTGAGCTCGCCGCCGATCCGCAGCGTCTCCGCCACGGTGAACCGCTTGAACATCGGCTTGTCCTGACCGAGGAAGGCGAATCTCGGCATCACCCCGGGATCGCCCACGGGTACCCCGAACACGCGCAGTTCGCCGTGTGTCGCCACCACCTGACGGGACGCCAGGCCCAACAGGGTGCTCTTCCCGGCGCCGTTGGGCCCGACAAGGCCGCAGATCCGCCCGGCCGGGAGCCGGAAGGAGCAGTCGCGCAGTGCCCAGCCGCGCCGGTAGTGCTTCCCCAGCCCGCGGGCCTCCAGGGCCCATGTTCCCGGACTGCCAGCCGGATTACTCGTCTCCGCCATGCGCCTCGCCTCAATTCCATTAGTCAATTAATGGAATCATGGTCATCGCGGGGCATGGCTGTCAAACGCGGGGCCCCTGGGACCCCGCGCTCGGCATCGGTGAGGACCGTCGCTCACCCCACCGCGGAGTGGAACTCCCGGCGGAGTCCGGCGATGCCGTCGCCCTCCCGTGTCGGATGGACCCGGTTGGTGAGGAGTGCCGCGTAACGGCCGGTGCCCGGATCGATCCACAGGCTCGTCCCCGTGAAGCCGGTGTGGCCGTACGAGGCCGGGCCGAAGGACGGGCCGACGGGGGAGCCCGCCGGGTCCTGGCCCTGCCAGGCGAGGGCGCGGCGCAGGTTCAGCCCGTCCGTGTGCGGGGCGGTCATCAGGGAGAAGGTCTCCGGGCGCAGCAGTTCACGAGCCCCGCCCGCCAGGCTGACGGCGAGCCGCTCCACGTCGGCGAGGGTCGAGAAGAGCCCCGCGTGGCCGGCGATCCCGCCGAGGACGGCCGCGTTCTCGTCGTGCACCTCGCCCACGACCGTCCTGCCGCGCCAGGGGCACAGCTCGGTCGCGACGGCGCGCTCCCGCTCCGCGGGGCCGGGGTTGAAACCCGTGTCCCCCAGGCCGAGCGGAGCGCACACCAGCTCGGCCGTCAGGGCGTCCAGCCCCTGTCCGCCCGCGTGTTCGGCGATCAGGCCCAGCAGCATGAAGCCCTGGGAGGAGTACTCGACCCGTACGTCCGGCCCGGACCGCAGCGGCAGTGTGCCGAGGGCGGTGAGAAGGGCTTCCCGGGTCCCATGGCTCCGGTACATCGGGACGCGTCCGGGCAGTCCCGAGGTGTGGGCGAGGAGTTCGGTGACGGTCAGCCCCGCCTTGTCGGTGTCCCGGTAGCGGGGGAGGAGTTCCCCCACCGTGCCCTTCAGGGACAGCGCGCCGCGCTCGGCGAGCGCCATGACGACCAGGCCAACCACGGGCTTGGTGACGGAGGCGAGATCCCACAGGTCCGTGCCGTCCAGCTCCGCCCCGTCCCAGCTCCTGCTGCCCAGCCATCCCCGGTCCAGGGGCCCCCGCGCGGAGCCCACCGACCACGCTGCACCCGAGTAGAGGCGCCGCGCCCTGCCCTCCGTCAGTACCGCGGCCCGTGCGCCCGTCATGTCCTGGCCTCCGGCCGTCCTCGCCCCGTCGCTCACAGCTCCACGCTCCGGCCGCCGGCCCGTGTTCCGTCGCGGGCGACCGTGAGCCGGGCCCGCCCGTCGGAGCCCAGTCCCGCGGAGACCGCGCGCGCGGCGGCCCGGACCATCGGGCCGTACAGCTCGACGCCCGCCCGGTCCAGGGTGAAGACGAGGCCGGTGAGCGCGACGGCCCCCACGATCCGTCCCTCGCCGTCCCGTACGGCCGCGGCGAGCGCGCGCCGGTCCTCCTGTTCGTACTGGTCGTCGAGCGCGTAGCCGCGCCCGGCGGCCGCGGTGATCTCTTCCCGCAGGTCCGCGGCGGGCACCGGCAGAGGATGGCCGGCCGCTTCCCCTGCGGTGAACGCCTGCTCGGTCTCGGCGGCCGGGAGGGCGGCCAGCATGGCGAGACCGGGTGCGGAGAGCAGCAGGGGGACGCGTGTGCCGGGGCGCAGTTCCAGCGCGTACTCCCGGGCCGGCTCCGACACCTCCAGGCACACCGCGAAGTCCCCGTCACGTACGGCGTAGTGGGCGAGCAGCCCGGTGCGGGTGCGCAGTTCGGCCAGCACCGGCCTGATCAGGCGCAGTCCCGGACCGCTGTCGAGCGCGGCCGCCGAGAGGCCCAGCAGCCGGGGTCCCGCCCGGTAGCTCCCCCCTTCGGCGGGCTCGACGAAGCCGGAGGAGGCGAGGCCGCGCAGCAGCCGGTGCACGGTGGGCTTGGTGAGCCCCGTGCGGCGGGCCAGGTCGGCCAGACGGTGCGGCGCACCTGTCTCGACCAGCGCGGACAGGACCTCCATCGCCTTGTCCACCGGGCCCATGACGGAGTGTTCGACAGCCTGGCCCGCAGGCGGCTGCTCCTTCGAACGGCTATTGACCGGATTCCCCATGTCGCTTAGCTTACCCCCACTGCATTCCATCTGCCGGAACGGATGTGTTGTTCAATGGAACGAATACGTGGAGGGGGGATCGGGGACCGCGGCCGCCCATCCCGCCGCACGATCCTGCGGTACGGGAGTGCGCTGCTCCCCGCGATGGCGGCACCGGCACTGCTCACCGGCTGCGGCACCGACCCCGCCGCCGGTGCCGGCAACGTCCTGCGGGTCTCCCAGACGGGCGACCCCAAGACCATGGACCCGCAGAAACAGGGCGACATGATCTCGATGAACGCCCTGATCAACATGTTCGACACGCTCACGGCCCGGGGCCGCGACAACACCCTGGTGCCCCGCCTCGCCCTCTCCTGGAAGGCCGTATCGCCCCGCGTCTGGCGCTTCCGGCTGCGGCCCGGCGTCACCTTCCACAACGGCGAGGCCTGCGACGCCGCCGCCGTGAAGTTCAGCATCGAGCGTCTCCTCGACCCGGCGACCAAATCACCCATCGTCGAACTGCGTTACGTCGAGGGCGTCACCGTCGTCGACCGGCTCACCGTGGACCTCCACACCACCGTCCACGACCCGATCCTCCCCGACAAGGTGTCGCTCTTCGGCGGAGTCGTCGTCCCTCCGCGCTACCTCGCCCGGGTCGGTGACGAGGGCTTCGCCGCCCGCCCCGTCGGCACCGGGCCCTTCGCCTTCGCGAGCTGGAAGCGCGACCACGAACTGCGGATGCGCGCCTACGAGGACCACTGGCAGCGCAGGCCGGCCGTCGACGAACTCGTCTTCACCCCCGCCCCGAACGCGTCCTCCGCGCTCGCCGCGCTGCAGAGCGGCGGGGTGGACCTCGTCGCCGGACTCACCCCCGACGCGGCGCAGCAGCTCGACGGGTACACCGGTGTGAGCCTCGACAACCACACGGGGATCCGCACCTCGTACCTCTCCCTGGACACCCTCACCGCGGGTCCTCTCCAGGACCGCCGGGTGCGTCAGGCGCTCAACCACGCGATCGACGTGCCCCTGCTCATCAAGGCCGTCCTCGGCGGGAAGGCGTCCGAGGTCCCCGCGATGATCCCGCGCGGCGCCTACGGATTCGACGACGGCGTCAAGCCGTTCACCCGATCCGTCGCCAAGGCCCGCGCCCTGCTCGCCGACGCCGGACACCCGGACGGCATCAGCACGACCCTCACCGCGTCCAATGTGGACGCCAACGTCGCGGAGGCCATCGCCGGGCTCCTCGACCGTGCCGGGGTGCACGCCCGGGTCGACCTCCTCGACCCCGGCACCTACGCGCAGCGCCTCACCTCCGACAACCATGGAGCGCTGGGCCCGATGTATCTGGCCGCGTCCACCGTATGGACCCTCGACGGCGAGAGCATGATCCAGTCCAACGTGCGCAGCGACAGGCGGCAGAGCCGCTGGCACAACGAGGAGGCCGACCGGCTCGTCGACCTCGAAGAGCTCTCCGTCGACCCGGACACCCGGCGGCGCGCCTTCTCCGGCCTCCAGCAACTCATCAAGACCGAGGCGCCGTTCGTCCCCCTCTACCAGATCGACAACGTCTACGCCCGCAACACCAGGCCCCGTTGGACACCGGGCTTCGCCGGCGTCCTCGACATGGCGAGCGCGGAGGTCTCCCGATGAGCGAGCTCCTGACCCTGCCCGCCCCGTCCCCCGGCGAGGACACCGAACCCGCGGCGGCACCGCGCCGCGAAGCACTCCACATCCTGCGCATGACCGCGGCCCGCGTCGGTACCGCGCTGCTCGTCCTGCTGTGCACCGCCACCGTCGCGTTCTTCCTCGTACGGCTCTCCGGTGACCCCGTCAAGGTCCTGCTGCCGCCGGACGCCACGGCCCACCAGGAAAGCGTCCTGCGCCACAGTCTCGGCCTCGACCGCCCCCTGCTCACCCAGTACCTCGACTACCTGTGGGGCATCCCGCGCCTCGACTTCGGCGACTCCCTCTTCTACAACCAGCCGGTACGCGCGGTCCTCGCCGACCGCGTCCCCGCGACCCTCCTCCTGGCCGCCGGGGCACTCGTCGTCACCCTCGTCGTCGCCCTGCCCGCCGGGACCGTCGCCGCGATGCGCCGGGGCCGGGCCACCGACCGCACCGTCATGACCGGCGTCCTGCTGGGGCAGTCCACCCCGCCGTTCTGGATCGGTATCCTGCTCATCCTGGTCTTCGCGGTCGGCCTGCACGCCCTGCCCGCCTCGGGGTACGGCACCTTCGCCAACCTCGTGCTGCCGGCCGTGACGCTCGCCGTGTACTCGGTCGCCGTCGTCGCCCGGCTGCTGCGCTCCTCCCTCATCGACGTACTGAGCGCCGACCACATCCGCACGGCACGCGCCAAGGGCTTCGGACCCGTCAAGGTCGTCCTCACCCACGGGCTGCGCAACGCCTCGCTGCCCGTCGTCACCGTCGTAGGCCTCGAGGTCGGCAGCCTTCTAGGCGGCGCCATCCTCACCGAACAGGTCTTCTCCTGGCCGGGAGTCGGACAGCTCACGATCGAAGCCATCTCCAACCGCGACTTCCCGCTCGTCCAGGCCACCGTGCTGCTGTTCGCCGCGACCTTCGTCGTGGTGAACCTGCTGGTCGACCTCTCCTACAGCCTCCTCGACCCGAGGGTGAGGACCTCCCGATGACCACCGTCTCCCGGAACCCGGCTCCCGCCGCCGACCGCGCCCCCGCGCGCCGGACCACCGCCCTGCGCACGCTGCTGCGCAACCGGCTCGCCGTGGCCGCTCTCGCCTTCCTCGCACTCGTCGTGGTCTGCGCGCTGTTCGCCCCGCTCATCGCCCCCACCGACCCCAACGCACAGAACCTGCTGGACCGTCTCCACCCCCCCGCCTGGCAGAGCGGCGGCAGCGGGGCCCACCTCCTCGGCACCGACCAGCTCGGCCGGGACCTGCTCTCCCGCGTCATCTACGGCACCCGTGTCTCGCTGCTCGTCGGCGCGGGCGCGGCCCTGCTCGCCGGGGTCATCGGCACCGTGATCGGCCTCGCCTCCGGCTACTTCGGAGGCTGGCCCGACCGCGTCCTCATGCGCCTCGCCGACGTCCAGCTCGCGTTCCCCGCGATCCTGCTGGCCCTCGCCGTCGTCGGCTTCCTCGGCTCGGGCCTCTGGTACGTCATCCTCGTCCTCGGCGTGACCGGCTGGGTGTCGTACGCCCGCGTAGTCCGCTCCGAGGTGCTGTCCCTGCGCTCCCGGGACTTCATCACGGAAGCCCGTGCCATCGGAGTCGGCGACACGATGATCATGCGCCGCCATCTGCTGCCCAATGTGATGGCCCCGCTCGCCACCATCGGCACCCTCCACGTCGCCGCCGCCGTCGTCGCCGAGGCCTCGCTCAGCTACCTCGGTCTCGGCGTCCCCAAGGAAACCGTCACCTGGGGCTCGATGCTCGCCGACGGGCAGCTCTACCTCGGCACGTCCTGGTGGGTCGCCGTCTTCCCCGGGGTCGCCCTGATGCTCACCTCCCTCGCCGTCAACATCACCGGCGACGCCCTGCGCGACGTCGCGGACCCGAAGGCCTACCGCCGATGACCTCCACCAGCTCCGCAGCGCCGGTCCTCGAAATCCACGACCTGCGCGTCGACTTCCGCCTCGCCTCCACGACCGTGCACGCGGTGCGAGGAGTGAGCTTCTCCGTCGCCCCCGGGGAGACCCTCGCCGTCGTGGGCGAATCGGGCAGTGGCAAGTCCGCGACCGCGCTGTCCGCGCTCCGGCTCAACCCCGAACCGCCCTGCGTCTACGCCGGCGGCCACATCCTCCTCGACGGGAAGGACCTCCTCACCCGCAGCGAACGCGAACTCGGCCGTATCCGGGGCGCCGAACTGTCCATGATCTTCCAGGACCCGATGACCAGCCTCGATCCGCTCCAGCGCATCGGCAGCCAGGTCGCCGAGGTGCTCCGCCACCACGGAGCCCACAGCCGGGCCGAAGCCAGGGCCGCCGCCCTGTCCGCCCTGGACGAGGTGGGCATCCCGGATCCCGAACGCCGCTACCGCCAGTACCCCCATGAGCTCTCCGGCGGGCTCCGCCAACGCGTCATGATCGCCGCCGCACTCGTCGCCCGCCCCCGCGTCCTGATCGCCGACGAACCCACCACGGCACTGGACGTCACCGTGCAGCGTCAGATCCTCGACCTGCTCGTCCAGCTCCAGCAACGGCACGGCATGGCCGTCGTCCTCATCACCCACGACCTCGGCGTCGTCGCGGAAACCGCCGACCGTGTGGTGGTCATGCACCGGGGCGAGGCCGTCGAGAGCGGCGACGTCCACGACGTCTTCGCCCGTCCCGAGGATCCCTACACCCGCCGACTGCTCGACGCGACGCCCCGACTGGAGACCGCCGGATGACCGTCACAGCCCCGCCTCTGCTGGAACTCCAAGCGCTGCGGAAGGAGTTCGGAGGCCGCCCCGGCAGCGTCGCGGTGGACGACGTGAGCCTCACCGTCCGCGAGGGCGAAACCCTCGCGCTGGTGGGGGAGTCCGGGTGCGGCAAGACCACGCTGACCCGGCTGCTGCTGCGTCTGATGGAACCGACCTCCGGCACCGTGCGCTTCGCCGGCACCGATCTGTTCGGTCTCGACGCCACCGCGCTGCGCAAGGTCCGCCGGCAGATGCAGGTGGTCCTCCAGGACCCCTACTCCAGCATGAATCCACGGCTGCGGATCGTCGACATCGTCGCCGAACCCCTCGTCACCCACGACCCGCGGGCCCGGGGCCGGCGAGGCCGGGCCTGGACCCGGCAGCGCGTCGGCGAGCTCCTCGAAGCCGTCGGCCTCGACGACACGATCCTCGACCGCTACCCCCACGAGTTCTCCGGGGGCCAGCGTCAGCGCATCTCCATCGCCCGCGCGATCGGCCTCGAACCCCGCCTCGTGGTCCTCGACGAACCCACCAGCGCCCTCGACGTGTCCGTCCAGGCCCGCGTCCTCGACCTGCTCGCCGACCTCCAGCAACGTCTCGGCCTCACCTACGTCTTCGTGAGCCACAACCTCGCCGTCGTCCGGCAGGTGGCCGACCGGGTCGCCGTGATGCGCGGGGGCCGACTGGTCGAGGTGGGCACCGCCCACCAGGTGTTCACCGCCCCCGCGCATCCGTACACGCGGCAGCTCCTCGACGCCGTGCCGATACCCGACCCCACGAAGGCCCGCAGGACCCGGCGGCCCGCCACGGACGCCACGGAGACAGCGGGAGCGGCCACCTCCACCGCCCCGCGGCCCGCGCACGACGGCCCGGCATGAGCACCGCCCCGCGCCTATCCGCCCGACAGCACGAGCCCCGCCCCGCCGAGCAGCGCGACATCGTCCACCGCCGCCTCGCTCACCACCACCCGGGGGAGCTCTCCACCGCCCAGCACGTCCGAGCGCAACCGGGACTCGACCAGGGCACGGAACGGCTCCCCGCCCTCACGCGCCTCGCCGTGCAGGACGAAGAGCCCGCAGGCGAAGAGCTGCTGAACGGTCGCGAGACCCAGCACCAGATTCTCCGCGTACTCCGCCACCAGGGTCCGCGCCGCCTCGTCCCGCGAGGCGACCAGCGCACCGAGCGAGACACCCGCCGCTCCGAGACCGAGAACCGCGGCCCGCTGCCGCAGCCAGCGCGTGGTGGCCACCGTCTTCCAGCAGCCGCGACGCCCGCAGGTGCACGGCTCACCGCTGGCCGACACCGTCATGTGCGCGCCGCTGCGGCCTCCTTCCGGGGCCAGCACCTCACCCCCGTACAGGATGCCCACCCCGAGCACCTCGCCGGTCGACACCGAGGCGAAGGAGCGCCGTCCCCGGCCCGGACCGAACCACCGGTCCCCGAGGACCTGGACCCGCGCACGGTGCTCCACCCGCACCGGCGCCCCGGTCAGCTGCTCCAGCCGTTCGGTCACCCGGTAGCCGCGCAGCGCCGGCGCCTCGTTGACCTCGATCACCCGGCCACCGGCCGGATCGATCACCCCCGCCGCCGCGACGCCGATGCCGGACGGACGGCGCCCCTCGAAAACGGCCGCCACGCGTGCGAACGCCTCGTCGACCCCCGAGGGGCAGGGGGACGCCGCGTCGAACTCCGCCTCGGCCCGGTCGAGCACGGCACCCGAGCGGTCGAGCAGCGCCGCGCGGATCCGGCCGGGCAGCAGCTCCACGGCCCCCAGCGTGCCGGGAACGGCACGCACCTCCGGACCCGGCACGGGGTCCGGCACCAACCGCAAGGGAGAACGTTCATGCGCCATACGCCGACTCTGCCACGTCGGTGTTCCGGGGAGATAGCCGTATGAGTTACCGGAACCTGACCGAAACCACCTGGCGGGAGACCCGCGGGGCTGCGCCCGAGGCGATCGCACTGCTCACCGTCGGTTCCCAGGAGCAGCACGCCGAACACCTGCCGATGGGCACCGACACCCTCCTCGTGGAAGCCGTGGTGGACCGTGCCCTCACTCTCCTCGACGAGGAGGCGGCGGCGGGTGCCGTGAGGGCCCCGTCCCTGGTCCGGCTGCCGACGCTGCCGTACGGCCACAGCCCCCACCACCTGTTCGCAGCGGCGCTGACCCTGTCGGCCCCCACCCTCGCCGCCGTCCTCGGCGAGATCCTCGACTCCCTCGCCGCCTGCGGATACGGCCGCATCCTCGTCGTCAACGGACACGGCGGCAACGACGAGATCATGAAGCTCGCCGTCAAGCGCTTCGCCCTGCGCGCCGAGGTCACCGCCGCCGCCTGCTCGTACTGGACGGTCACCAGCGGGGAGGAGGACGGCGGCCGCCCGGACGTCACGCCCGGCCACGCGGGGTGGTTCGAGACCTCCCTCATGCTCGCCGCGCACCCCTCCCTGGTGCGCACGCCGGTGCCCTCACGGGCACCCGTCGACCCGCCTCCGCTCTTCGACCGGCCGCCCTACCCGGGGCTCACCGTCGAGCGGCACGGGGAATGGGAACGCGTCGGCGGCTCGACCGACGACGCCTCGTCCGCCGACGCCGAGCACGGCCACAGGCTCCTCGACGACCGCGCGCGCGGGCTCGCGCGCGCCGTCCTGGCCTTCGACAGCGCGACCCGCACCGGCTCGTGAACGGCGTCCGGCCGTGAACCGCACCGACCGCATCACCCGAACCGACCGAGGAACAGAATGAAGATCACCGATGTCGACGTCCACGTCGTGAACCTGCCCCTGCTCAACCCGTTCACCAGCTCCTTCGAGACGAAGACCGGTGAGACCCGCACCGTCGTGCGCATCCGCACCGACACGGGCGTCGAGGGCTGGGGCGAGACCATGTGGGGCAGGCCCGTCGCCGCGATCGTCAAGATCCTCGCCGAGGACCTCATCGGCATGAGCCCCTTCGCCCTGGAGGCCTTCCACCGCAAGCAGCACATGGTGCCCTTCTTCTACGGCTACCTCGGCTACGCCGCGATCGCCGCCCTCGACGTCGCCTGCTGGGACGCCATGGGCAAGGCCACCGGCCAGTCCCTCACCGACCTCCTCGGCGGACCCGTGCGCGAGGAGGTCCCGCTCACCGCACTCGTCACCCGGGCCGACGCCCCCGGCGTCCGGCCGGCGGACCTGCCCACGGCCCTCGCCGAGCACACCCTCCGCGTCACCACCGAGGGAGGCTTCCAGGCCGTCAAGCTCAAGGGCACCAAGGACGTGCGCGGCGATGTCGCGATCCTGCGCGAGCTGCGCTCCGTCCTGCCCGACGTGAGCCTGCGCGTCGACCCCAACGCCGCCTGGTCCGTCCCCGACTCGGTCCGGGCCGGCATAGCCCTGGAGGAACTGGACCTCGAATACCTCGAGGACCCCTGCGTCGGCATCGAGGGCATGAGCCAGGTCCGCGCGAAGGTCCGCATACCGCTCTGCACCAACATGTGCGTGGTGCGCTTCGAGGACTTCGCACCGGCCGTACGCCTGGGCGCCGTGGACGTCATCCACGGGGACGTCTACAAGTGGGGCGGCATCGCGCCCACCAAGGCCCTCGCGGCGCACTGCGAGACCTTCGGGCTCGGCATGAACCTGCACAGCGGCGGGGAGCTCGGCATCGCGACGGCCGCGCACCTCGCGGTGGTCGGCAGCACCCCCGTCCTGTCCCGCGCCATCGACTCCATGTACTACCTGCACGCCGACGACATCATCGAGCCGCTCACGCTCGAGAACGGCAGCCTGCGCGTCCCGACCGGCCCCGGTCTCGGCGTCACCGTCGACGAGGACAAGCTCCGCCACTACGCGGAGGTCAACGCCCGTGAAGGAGACCTCACCCGATGACCGGATCCACCCCGGGCGCCCGGCGCGCGGTCCGCACCGACCGGGCGCCCGCGCCCGCGGGCGCCTACAGCCAGGGGATCGCCGCGGGCCCCTACCTGTTCACGTCGGGCTTCGGCCCCCAGGACCCGGACACCGGCGCCGTCGCGGACACCGTCGGGGAACAGACCGCCCAGGTCCTGCGGAACCTCGGCGCCGTACTGGAGGCGGAAGGGCTCGGACCGCAGGACGTCGTCAAGGTGACGGCCCACCTCCAGCACCTGCGCCGCGACTTCGCCGCCTACGACGCCGCGTACCGCGCCTTCTTCACCGAACCCCACCCGGTCCGCACCACCGTCGGCTCCGACCTCATGGACATCCTGGTGGAGATCGACGTCGTGGCGCTCCGCCGGGAGGAGCCGGCACACGCCTGACGGGCGGTGCTCGTGCCTGTCAGCCGGCACGAGCACCGGCGCGGGGTCACCTCACGCGACGGCGGTTCCCCGAGCTCGACCGTCGCGGCAGCTCACCACGCAGGCGGGAGCCCCGGAGCCGCGGCCTTCGCGTCAGCGTGCCGTTCGGTCGGGTTCGGTGGCTGTTGCTGCGTCGGGGTGAAGGGTGAGGACCCGGTCCAGGCCGACGATGCGCAGGATCCGGATGATGTTGGCCGGGACTGCGGCCAGGGCAATGTCGGCGTTCTGCTCCGTGGCCATGTTGCGTGCCGTCAACAGGGCGGAGATGCCACTGGAATCGCAGAACTCCAAGTCGGTCAGATCCAGCACCAGCAGTTGCCCGGCGCCCAGGGCCAGGTGCCGCACAGCCCGGCGGATCTCGGGTGCCGTCATATGGTCGAGGCCACCGGTGATCTCCAGTACGGGACCGGTGGCGGCGTCTCGGACAGTGATGGTCAGCGCGCTCATGACAGGTCTTCACTCGCGGTGGTGGGAAGAGAGGCCGGCATACCGAGGGCGAGGAGCGCTGTGTCGTCGTCGAGCCCGTCGCCGAAGCTGGTGAGCAGTTCTGTCAGCGCGGTGATCAGCGCCTGCGGTCCTGTCGGCGGCTGGGCGGCGGTGAAGGCGCGCAGGGCGTCGTCCCCGTAGAGCTCGCGGTCGGCTCCGGTGCGGGCTTCGGTCAAGCCGTCGGTGTAGAGCAGCAGGGTGTCACCGGGGAACAGCTGGGTGCGGGCCGGTGTGAACTCCGCCTGCGGCAGGGCGCCGATGAGCATACCGCCGGGGGTGGGCAGGTCGTGCGCGCTGCCGTCGGCGCGCTGGACCAGCGCGGAAGGGTGGCCGCCGGAGGCCAGATGCACGCCGACATGCCCGTCGCCGGGTTCCAGGACCCCGAATATGGCGGTGCAGTAGCGCGCGTCGCCGCTGGTGTACCGCTCGTGCAGCACGGTGTTCAGCGTGGTCAGCACGGAAACGGGGTCTGCGTCGTGAAGAGCGGCTGCCCGCAGGGTGTAGCGAGTCAGAGAGGTGACCGCGGCCGCCCGGGGGCCCTTGCCGCACACGTCGCCGAGGAAGAACGCCCACCGGTCGGCGTCGACACGGAACAGGTCGTAGAAGTCGCCGCCGAGAAGATCTGGAGAGGCGATGTGGTAGTAGGAGCCGGCCTCCAGGCCCGGGACCGTGGGGAGCTCGGCGGGCAGCAGGCTCTGCTGGAGAACGGCGAGGGCTTCCTGGAGACGCTCGCGATCGGCCTCGGCCTGCCGGCGTGCCCGATCAGCCGCTTGACGTGCGCGCAGCAACTCGGTCTCGTAGGCGCGGCGGTCGCGGGCGTCAAAGACCGTGGTGCGGACGAGCATCGGCTCACCGTCATCGCTGGTCTTCACCTTCGAGGTGACAAGCACCGGCATCCGCTGCCCTTGGGCGGCTTTGATGTCCAGGGCGATGCCGCCGGCCTCGCCGTGCATCTGCAACAGCGGGGCCAAATGCGTCTCGTGATAGAGCTTGCCGCCCACGGTGAGCAGATCGGGAAACCGCAGCCGGCCCACCACCTGCTGGCGGGAGAGGCCCAGCCAGCCCAGCAAGGTGTCGTTGATCTTTGCGATGGTGCCGTCCATCAGCGTCGACAGGTAGCCGCACGGAGCCTGCTCGTACAGCTCCTCCGTACTGTCCTCCAACAGGGCGGAGAAGGCCGCGTCGGTGGCGTCCACGTCCTGCTCCCTGCCCGGATCCTGTTCGGTGGGGCCCGTCATCGGGCCACGTTGATGAAGCCGGTGATCGCCTCCGCGGTGGCTTGCGAGGCGCTCAGTTGCGGACAGTGCCCTGTCGCGTCCAGCGTGACCAGGCGGCTGCCGGGGATCGCGTCCCGGACGTAGGCGCCGACCTCTCGGGGAGCGATCACGTCCTGGCTGCATTCCAGGACCAGCGTCGGCACCGTGATCGTCCTGAGGTCCTCACGGCTGTCGGACAGGAACGTGGTGCGGGCGAAGACCCGGGCCATGTCCGGATCGGTCGCGCAGAACGAGGCGGTCAGCTCCTGGCCGAGTTCCGGCCGGTCCGCGTTGCCCATGATGACCGGGGCCATCGTCGCCGACCAGCCCAGATAGTTCGACTCCAACGATTCGAGCAGCTCGTCGATGTCCTCGGCGCTGAACCCGCCCCGGTAACCGTCGTCGTCGATGTAGCGGGGCGAGGGAGCCACCATCACCAGGCTGGAGAACCGCTGTGGTGCCTTCGCCGCCGCGAGCACCCCGACCATCGCACTGACCGAATGCCCCACGAACGCCACGTCCCGCAGGTCCAGCTCCTCACAGACATCCAGCACATCCTGCGCGTAGCCCTCCAACGAGCTGTAGCGCCGCTCATCCCAGGCCGAAGGGTCCGCCCGGCCGGAACCCACGTAGTCGAAGAGCACCACCCGGAAGTCCTCGACCAGCATGGGGACGACAAGGCGCCACATGTTCTGATCACAGCCGAACCCGTGCGCCAGCAGAAGCACAGGCCCGTCCGCCCGGCCGGTCACGGTGATGTTGTTCCTGCGACGGATATCCACGCCCGCAAGATCTCCGACGCTCGGAGTGTGTGAGGTGCGGTCGTTCGTAGGTGTGGGGTTCATTCAGGACCTTCCTTGATACGGCACGTATCGAGAAATCTTCCGCAACGGAGGGAAAGTGCGGGAATCGGAGTAACGCGCCGAATGGAATACGCTAGCCAATATGGTCTGTACTGCATTCGAGGCCCGTGCCCCGGTCCGGGCGTCCGCAGGTAAAAGCGGCGCGGGAAAGCCCGTAGCTTGGGTTTTCCTCCGGGGTGCCGGACCCCGGTCGCGCAGCGCGCGTATGTCAGGCGGGAATGATGTTCTCGGCTGTCGGGCCTTTATGGCCCGGCGAGATGTCGAAGGTGACCATCTGCCCTTCCAGCAACTCACGGTAGCCCTGGGCGGCGATGTTCGAGAAGTGGGCGAAGACGTCAGGGCCGCCACCGTCCTGCTCGATGAAGCCGAAACCCTTGGCTGCGTTGAACCACTTCACAGTGCCAGATGCCATGTCGTATCTCCTGTAGTGCAGATTTCCGGGGCCGAGATGTACGGATACCAGGTCGCCGCGATGATGTCCCGACCGGAGAGTTACCGGAAATGAAAAAGCGCTCCCAGCGGCTGAATGTAGCCGTCGGAGGCGCTTGACGTTGGGTACCACAACTGCAACTTCTGATCGACAGTAGCATGCCATAGTGCCATGAGTGCGTTACATAATTCTATTCCGTTCGTTGCGACAAGAACACTCCCGGCATGGTGCCTTGAAGCCTCACGTCGCGGTCATAGCTATTGATCCTCCTGGAGTGCAACGTTTCGGAAGAGCCGTCCACGGACTCGCATCCGGAGTCGGCGGCAGAAGCCCTACGCATCCAGGGCAGCGGGCAGGTGTCACCGGGGTCCCGCCCGACTGCGGCCGTCGCACCACATCACTCCGTGGGCGGTGGGTTCCCCGAGTCGGCGGTGCGGCGGTATTCGGCGTTGATGCGCTGCGCTTCCTCGAGCTGGTCCTCGAGGATGATGATGCGGCAGGCGGCCTCGATGGGAGTGCCGGCGTCGACGAGTTCGCGGGCGCGGGCGGCGATGCGGAGCTGGTAGCGGGAGTAGCGGCGGTGGCCGCCCGCGGAGCGCAACGGGGTGATCAGGCGGGCTTCGCCGATGGAGCGGAGGAAGCCCTGGGTGGTGCCGAGCATCTCGGCGGCCCGGCCCATGGTGTAGGCGGGGTAGTCGTCGTCATCGAGACGGTCGAACGAATCGTCTGCTGTCATTTGCACCTCTCTACGGAACACGTGGAGGGGTCCTGGTGCCGTTGGCACCTGGGCCCCGAAGGAACTTGCTACACCATCTGCCGGTCCTTGTGCTGCACCGGCCTTCTGTTTCCGCACGCCGACCCCGGACAGGGCAGGAGATGCGGGGATCGCGATTGCTTGACCGGAGACCACCTCACTATCGATGTCCTGCGGTACCCGGGCTCAAGGCTTCCGCCCGGGCGATCCTGATGGCGCCTGGTTCCTCCGTTCTTCCCTCTGGGATCACTGCTGGTGATACGAACTGCTGAGTGGCCTGCCACAGCGCCACTCCTACTGCCACAGCGGTACTGCTCGTGGCGGCCCCTGATCACTGCGGGCCACCCGGTCCGGTCGTCAGCCCCGTCGCCGTCCTACGACACTCCTGGCTTCAGAACTCCACCACCGCACCGTCCTGCGAACTGCAACTGCGGTACTGCTGCTCGGCAGTTCATCTCTGCCGGGCCCTGCTGTCTCTCTGGCTACGAGAGAAACCATAGCCAGACTGCGCCCCAATGTCTACTCCGACCAGAGCAGATTTTCATGTGTCCACCAGGGAGACAGTCGGCCTCGACGGCAGAGGGGCGGCGCGAGGCGCACCACTCCGGCAGGGCACGCCTGCTCCGGCAGGTGTGCCCAGGAGCGAGTCGCCCGGCCGAGCCGGGTCAGGCTGCCGGAGACGCTGCCAGCAGGTCCGCGGGGATGCCGCCCTTGTCCGGGGCGTAGAAGTCCCTGATCTCGGCTTCCCAGACATCCACCCGGACCCGGTCGTCGTCATCGGGCCCGAAGGCGTCGAAGAGCGCGTGGATGTTCGGCAGGTCGAAGCCGACCCCTCTCATCATGCCGATGAACACCGGCCGGATGACAGTGCCGCTGCCGTCCAGGTCACCGAGGCGTGCGAAGCCGACCGCGAACTGGTCGACCGCCGTGCCGAAGCGCTCAGGTGACAGGACGCACGCCTGGTACTCGTCGTAGGTGATCCGGCCGTCGTGATCTGTGTCGAGTTCACCGGTCAGCGTGTTCCAGTACCGCGTGAACCCCGCCCGCATGGCTTGCTTCCGTGCCTCGTCGGCTCCGGGCACGGCTGCGGCGACCCGGCTGCTCATCAGCTCGAAGTCGTCGGACTCCAGGACCCCGTTGCCGTCGGCGTCGAACAGGGTGAAAACGAGTTTGACTCGGTTGATCGCTTCGTTCCGCATGGGCTCTTGCCTTTCGTCGGACCGGGATACGGGACGGCGGGTCGCGCGGCCGTCGCGCTGTCACTATGCGGTCTGCGGAATCCGGCGCTCCAGGGAGGACCAGCTGTTCAGCAGGAAGAATGAACATGCCGCCCTCCCCGCATGAACCGGCCCCTTCGCGGTACGTCCGGCCTCGCGTCCCATGTCACCCGCCGGGCCGCCGGACCTGCGGTTCCGACGGAATCCTTTGGGAACCGGCGTGCACGGCGCACTGCATACGGCAGTGCCCCGTTCGATCTCCCCGCGCCCTACCGGCGGTCAGAGGGACGCGCTGATGATGAGCCGACCGCAAGCATCCGAGCGACTCCGCACACCTGCTTCCCGGACAGGTGGACATGCGGTGGAAGGAGCCCATTGTGTTGCTTCTCATCTCCCCGGACAGCGTCGAGGAGGCCCTCGACTGTGCGAAGGCGGCGGAGCATCTCGACATCGTCGATGTGAAGAAGCCCGACGAGGGCTCGCTCGGCGCGAACTTTCCGTGGGTCATCAGGGAGATCCGCGACGCGGTCCCGGCGGACAAGCCGGTGTCCGCCACCGTGGGTGACGTGCCGTACAAGCCCGGCACGGTGGCGCAGGCGGCACTCGGTGCGGCCGTCTCCGGAGCCACCTACATCAAGGTCGGCCTCTACGGATGCACGACGCCCGAGCAGGCTGTCGAAGTCATGCGTGGGGTTGTCCGGGCGGTGAAGGACTACCGGCCGGATGCCTTCGTCGTCGCCTCGGGCTACGCCGACGCCCACCGGATCGGCTGCGTCAACCCGCTCGCACTGCCCGACATCGCCCTGCGCTCCGGCTCCGACGCGGCCATGCTCGACACCGCGGTCAAGGACGGGACACGGCTGTTCGACCACCTGCCGCCCGAGGCCTGCGCGGAGTTCGTGCGACTGGCCCACGAAGCCGATCTGCTCGCCGCCCTCGCGGGCAGCGTGAAGGCGGGAGACCTCGGTGTACTGAACCGCATCGGCACGGACATCGTGGGGGTGCGCGGGGCGGTCTGCGAGGGCGGCGACCGCAACACCGGAAGGATCAAGCCGCAGTTGGTGGCCGCCTTCCGGGCGGAGATGGACCGGCTTGCCCGGGAGCACACGGCCGCTGTCAGCGCGGCGAGTTGACCGCCCGGATGGCCGCGCAACAGCGCCGGCGCCCGTCCGCAACCCCCGGTGAGCACTTCGCCGTCCTCGATCCGGCAACCGGCGAGGCCTTCGACGAGGCTCCTGAACAACAGCCGGGCGAGCTGGACGCCGTCGTCGGCCGGGCCCACGAGGCCTGGCGCAGCTGGCGGTCCGACCCCGCCGCCCGCTCGACCGCCCTACTCGCGGCAGCCGACGCCGTGGAGGCGGCCGGGACGGGCATCGCCCCCTTACTCACCCGTGAGCAGGGCAAACCCCTGGCCGAGTCGTACGCGGAGGTCGCCCGCACGGCGGCCCGCCTGCGCTACTTCTCCGAGCTGACCGCCCCCAGGCCCCAGCCCCTCACGGACGACCGGCCGGTACGCAGCGAGATCCGCTGGCGACCGCTCGGGCCCGTCGCAGCGATCATCCCGTGGAACTTCCCCCTCCAGCTGGCAGCCGCGAAGTTCGCGCCCGCGCTCGCCGCAGGCAACACGATGGTGCTCAAGCCCTCACCCTTCACCCCCCTCGCCACACGGCTGCTGGGGGCAGTCGTCTCCACCGCCCTCCCCGAGGACGTACTGACGATCGTCACCGGTCATGAACCCCTCGGCGCCCGCCTCGCAGCCCACCCGGGCGTCCGCCACGTGACCTTCACCGGTTCGGTTCCCACCGGACGGGCCGTCGCGCGGGGCGCGGCGGCCTCACTCGCCCGCGTCACCCTGGAGCTGGGCGGCAACGACGCGGCCGTCCTGCTGGAGGACGTGGATGTGGATCGGATCGCGGACCGGCTGTTCTGGGCGGCGTTCCGCAACTGCGGGCAGGTCTGCATGGCGGTCAAGCGCGTCTACGCCCCGGCCCGGCTCCACACCCAGGTGGTCGAGGCCCTCGCGGACCGCGCGAAGAGCGTCGTCCTCGGAGCCGGCCTCGACCCGGCGACGCAGCTGGGTCCGGTCAACAACGCCTTCCAGCTGGCCCGGGTCGAGGACTACACGGCGCAGGCACTGGCAGAGGGCGCCCGGGCCGTGGTAGGGGGCCACCGGCCGGACCGGCCGGGCTACTTCTTCGCTCCGACGATCCTGGCCGATGTCCCGGCGACCAGCCGCGTGGTGACGGAGGAGCAGTTCGGGCCCGTCCTGCCGGTGCTGCCGTACGGGAGCATCGACGAGGCCGTCGAGGCGGCCAACGACACCGCCTTCGGGCTGGGTGGCTCGGTATGGGGGACCGACCTCGACCGGGCCGAGGAGGTGGCCGGTCGGCTGGAGTGCGGAACGGCATGGATCAATCACCACGCCGAACTGTCCCTCGCCCAGCCCTTCGCAGGATCCAAGGAGAGCGGTGTCGGCGTCGCCGGCGGCCCATGGGGGCTGTACGGCAACCTCGCACCGTTCGTCGTGCACCGCCCGCAGGAGGCGTGAGGATGAGGTTCGGAGCGGCGGTACTGCGTTCGTACGAGAGCCGGTTCGCCATCGAGGAGGTGCTCCTGAACACGGGGCCGGCCGCCGGCGAGGTCTTGGTCGAGATCGCGGGCTGTGGGATGTGCCGGACCGATCTCGCGGTCAGACGTTCGGCGGGCCGCTCACCGCTGCCGGCGGTGCTCGGCCACGAAGGCGCCGGGGTCGTGGTGGAGACGGGCGGCCCGCACACCGGCCTGAGCAACGGCGACCACGTCGTGCTGAGCTTCGACTCGTGCGGCCACTGCCGGAACTGCACGGCCGCTGCCCCCGCCTACTGCGACTCCTTCGCCTCGCTCAACCTCTTCGGAGGGCGCAAGGAAGACGCGGCGCGGTTCACCGACGTCGCCGGAGGCGAGCTGGCCCCACGGTGGTTCGGCCAGTCCTCGTTCGCCGAGTACGCGGTGGTCCCGGCGCGCAACGCCGTGCGGGTCGACCCCTCGCTGCCCGTCGAACTGCTCGGACCGCTCGGCTGCGGGTTCCTCACCGGCGCCGGAGCGGTCTTCAACTCCTTCGGCGCCGCGCCCGGGGACACCCTCGCGGTCCTCGGCGCAGGTGCGGTGGGCCTGGCCGCGGTGATGGCGGCCGCCGCCTCCGGAGCGGTGACCGTGGCCGTCGACCGGTACCCCGAACGGCTGGCCCTCGCGGAACGCTTCGGCGCGACCCCGCTGAACGCCGCTTCGCCCGACCTGCCCGGCCGTATCCGGCGACTGACCGATGGCGGCGCGCACTACGCACTGGACACCACAGCGTCCGCCCAGCTGATCAACGACGCGCTCCGGGCTCTGCGACCGACCGGCCGTCTCGGCCTGGTGGCACGGCTCCACACCACGCTGCCACTCGAACCGGGAGCGCTGGACCGGGGCAGGACGATCTCCCACATCTGTGAGGGCGACGCGGTGCCGGGACTGCTGATCCCGCGGCTGACCGGGCTGTGGCAGGCCGGGCGGTTTCCCTTCGACGAGCTGATCCGTACGTACCCGCTCGCCGACATCAACGAGGCCGAACGCGACTGCGAAGCGGGGCGCGTGGTCAAACCCGTACTGATCCCAGGGGGGAGAAGCCGATGAGCGAGGCATCCACCGTCCCTCACCGTCCGTGGCTCAACTCACCGATGGAGGAAACGTGAACGGCGCAACGCAGCGCAGTACCGGCGTGGAAGGCGTGGACGGAGGTGTAGGCGTGACCGCTCTCCTGGTCGCGGCGGCACGGGCGATCGAGACGCACCGCCACGACGCACTGGCTCAGGACGTCTACGCGGAGCACTTCGTGCGCGCCGCACCGGCGTCCGCCGGCTGGCCGGTCCGGATGCGACAGGTCCCGGACGGGGACGCGAACCCGCTGTGGGGACGATTCGCGCGCTACTTCGGTCTGCGGACGAGAGTCCTCGACGACTTTCTCCTCCGGTCGGTGCACACGGGGGACGCCCGCCAGGTGGTGCTGCTCGGCGCGGGGCTGGACGCGCGGGCGTACCGGCTCGACTGGCCTCCCGGCTGCGTGGTCTACGAGATCGACAGGGGAGGGGTGCTGGAGTTCAAGCACGAAGTGCTCGACGGACTGTCGGCCACCCCGCAGGCGGCGCGCGTACCCGTCCCGGTCGATCTGCGCGCCGACTGGGTCGAGGCGCTCACCGGCGCCGGCTTCGACACGTCCGCACCGAGCGTCTGGCTGGCCGAGGGGTTGCTGTTCTACCTGCCCGCCGCCGCCGAGACGTACCTCATCGACATGGTGGACCGGATGAGCCCGGAAGGGAGCGCCCTGGCGTACGAGGTCAAGCTCGAAAGGGACCTGCTGGAATACCGTGACAGCCCGCTCTACACGTCGACGGCACAGCAGATCGGCATCGACCTGCTCAACCTGTTCGACAGGGAACCGCGGCCCGACTCAGCCGGTGATCTGGAGAGCAAGGGCTGGTCCACGGCGGTCCACACCCCCTTCGACTTCACCCGCAGGCACGGACGCGGCCCGTTGCCCGAGCAGAACGACGCCCTGGCGGGCAACCGGTGGGTCTTCGCGAACAAGTCCCGACCGTTCGCCTAGCACTCGATGATGTTCACCGCGAGCCCACCCCGCGCGGTCTCCTTGTACTTCACGCTCATGTCGGCGCCGGTCTCCTTCATGGTCTTGATGACCTTGTCCAGGGAGACCTTGTGGCTGCCGTCGCCGCGCAGCGCCATCCTGGCCGCCGTGACCGCCTTGACCGCAGCCATCCCGTTGCGCTCGATGCAGGGGATCTGGACGAGCCCGCCGACCGGGTCGCAGGTCAGGCCCAGGTTGTGTTCCATGCCGATCTCGGCGGCGTTCTCCACCTGCTCGGGGGAGCCCCCCAGGACCTCGGCGAGGGCGCCCGCGGCCATGGAGCAGGCGGAGCCGACCTCGCCCTGGCAGCCGACCTCGGCGCCCGAGATCGAGGCGTTCTCCTTGAACAGCATGCCGATGGCGCCGGCGGCCAGCAGGAAGCGGACGACGCTGTCGTCCTTCTCGGCCTCGGTGCAGCCACCCGCGGCGAAGTTCATCCAGTAGTGCAGGACGGCGGGGATGATGCCCGCCGCGCCGTTGGTGGGGGCGGTGACGACGCGGCCCCCGGCGGCGTTCTCCTCGTTGACGGCCATCGCGTAGAGGGTGATCCACTCCATCGCGTGCGTCTGGGGGTCGCCCTCGGCGCGCAGCTGCCTGGCCGAGTTCGCGGCGCGGCGGCGGACCTTCAGGCCGCCGGGCAGGATGCCCTCGCGGGACATGCCGCGCGCGATGCAGGCCTGCATGACGCGCCAGATCTCCAGCAGGCCGGCCCGGATCTCGTCCTCGGTCCGCCAGGCCTTCTCGTTCTCCAGCATGAGTGAGGAGATGGACAGGCCGGTCTCCCGGGCGAGCCTCAGCAGCTCGTCGCCGGTGCGGAAGGGGTGCTTGAGGACGGTGTCGTCCGGGACGATCGGGTTCTCGCCGGCCACGGCGTCCTCGTCGACGACGAAGCCGCCGCCCACCGAGTAGTACGTCTTCTCCAGGAGCGGTTCGCCCTCGCGGTCGTACGCGAGGATCGTCATCCCGTTGGCGTGGTACGGCAGCGCCTTGCGCCGGTGCAGGACCAGCTGCTCGTCGGCGTCGAAGGGGATGTCGTGCACGCCCAGGAGGCTGATGCGGCCCGAGGACCGGATCTCCTCGACGCGGGCGTCGGCGCCCTCGACGTCGACGGTGCGGGGCGACTCGCCCTCCAGGCCGAGCAGGACGGCCTTGGGCGTGCCGTGTCCGTGGCCGGTCGCACCGAGCGAGCCGTACAGCTCGGCGCGGACCGACGCGGTGTGGGCCAGCAGGCCCTCGTTCTTGAGGCGGCGGGCGAACATGCGGGCCGCGCGCATCGGGCCGACCGTGTGGGAGCTGGACGGGCCGATGCCGACCGAGAAGAGGTCGAAGACCGAGAGGGCCACGGGGGTACTCCTAAGGCGTTGGTGGACGTCGTTGTCCGCCCGGGTGGTGCGGGACGGGCCTTGTGGGCCCGGGAACGCGGGGCAAAGGGGTGGGGGCACCGCGCTCACTGTGTTCAGTGTGCG
>NZ_JBHWZS010000099.1:0-26770 GCF_042728155.1 Streptomyces sp. NPDC060209 | reverse complement strand
GGTTCAGGCGACCGGTGGGGTGCTGGAGGTGTCCGGGCCGGGCCCGGCGCTGGAGGCCGAGGCGGTCGCCGACTCGGCCGGTCCGCTCGCCGAGTTGGAGGTCTCCGGCTCCGTCGTGGGCTCCGAGGGCGTGGGCTCCGTCGGGGTCGTTTCCGTGGGAGTCGGCTCCGTGGGAGTCGGCTCGGTGGTGGGAGGCGTGGTCGTCGGCTTCGTCGGCCTGCCCGTCGGCGAGGGGTTCCCGGAGGTCGGCCGGCTGCTGGGGCTGCCGCTGGACGGGGTACCCGACGTCGGGCTCGCACCGGGCTCCGACGTCCCCGGGGACGGGGTCCCGCTGCCGGACGGAGTGGCCTGGCCCGAGGTGCCCGGGGACGGGGACCCGCCGGGCGTTCTGCCACCGGTGGCCGGATCCTCGGTCGGCTCGTCCGCCGAGAGGCCGCTCTCGCTGTCGTCCTCGTCGGCCGACTGTTCGGTCGTGACGTTCTGCCCCTCAGGGTCCTCGCTCCCCGAGGTGGCGCCCAGCGTCACCACTGTGCCGAGGACGGCCGCCAGCAGTGCGCCCGCGCCCACCGCGACGAGATTGCGCCGGGCACCGCGGAGCACTCCCATCCGCCCGAGGGACGCTCCGGCGGCCGCCGGAGCCTGACGGCTGATCAGGGTCGCGGACGTATCGGTCAGCCGGGGGAAGAGCGGCTTGGCCGCCGGGGTGCCGCCGGGGGGTGAGGCCGACTCGTCGTGACGCGGGGCCGGAACCTCCTCGCCCGCCGGGGTGCTGTGCACCGGTTCGCCCGAGCGGTCCGCGACGAGTGCGAGCGCCCGGCGCCCGGCCACCGCGCCGGCCTTGTCGGCGAGCGCCCCGCGCATGCCGATGGACGCCTCCAGTTCGGCCCTGGCCCGGTCCAGATGACCGGTGCAGAGCGCGAGGACGCCCAGCTCATGGTGGAAGTAGGCCTCCTCCGCCACCTCGCCCGCGATCCGTGCGGCCTCCTGGCCGGCCCTGAGGGCCTTCTCCCAGGCACCCCACTGCATCCCCGCCGCGAAGGCGGGAGCGGCACTGCGGGCCAGCAGGACGGCCACGCTGGCCTGTCCCGGTGTCTCGCCGGGGACGAGGCGGGTCATCGAGGCGAGGAGGGCGTCCGACTCGGCGATCGCGCGTTCCGGGGTGACGGAGGGGTGGCCTGCCCACCAGGCGTAGTGCTGGGCGGCACTGCGGGCGTGCGCGTCCGCGCTCTCGCCGTATCCGCTCGCCTCCAGCTGGGTCAGGACCCCGGCGGCCAGCCGGTAGCGGGGGCCCGCCGGGGAGAGCAGGCCGCTGAGGGCGAGCTCGCCCAGCGCGGCATCGGCGTGGGTGTCCCCCACGAGCGCCGGCAGGTGCGCCTGGTGCGGCACCTCACCGCCGAGCGCGACGGCGAAGCGCAGGGTCTCGCGGGCGGCCTCGCTCAGCCGGGAGGCGAGCAGGGCGGCGGGCGCGGCGCCCTCGCCGAGGCTGGGCAGCGGAAGGTCGGCCGGCTCGGCCCGGCCGAAGGGCGCGTCCGCCGGATCGTCGTCGTAGCCGTCGAACGCGTCCTGGCCGGTGCGCAGGTCGTCGCGCTGGCGCAGCAGGGCGCCGGCCTGGACGAACCGCAACGGCAGCCCTTCGGACTCGAACCAGAGGTCTCCCGCCCAGTTCGCCTCCTCGTCGGTGAGCGCGCGCTCCACGACGTGCTCCATGAGCTCGATCGAGGCGCTGCGGCCGAGACCGGTGAGGAAGACCTCTTCGAGGTTCGCGTCGGCAGCGGGCGACGGCACGTCGGGGGTCGTGGCGAAGAGGAACGCGCACTCGGGGGTGGCGTCGAGCAGCTCCTGGAGCGCGGCGCCGCCGAGCTCCAGGTCGTCGACGACGACGACGGCGCCGACGCCGTGGACGAGCGCGAGGAGCCCTTCGCGGTCGGGGCGGTGCAGCGGAGCACGGTGGACGGCCTCGAACAGCCCGTACAGGAGGTCGATGGTGGTCCGCTTGTGCCCGGAGAGCCGTACGACCCCGTCGGGTGCCAGGTCCGCGCAGTCGGCGGCGACGGCGTCCAGGAGAGCCGTGCGGCCGGACCCTGCCGGTCCGGTGAGGCACACCGAGCGCCCCCGGGCGAGCAGCCGTACCAGGCGCTCACGCTCGTCCTGGCGTTCCAGGAGAGGCATCTGTGGCGCGGGCGGCCCCGGCGGGACGGGCGGCGCGGCGGCGCGCTCGCGCTCCACGCGCTGGGCGGCGGTGTGGCGTACGGGCGCGTCGGGCTGCTCGCCGGGCCGGCAGGGCTCGATCTCGCTGCCGTCGACCGGATTGACGGTGAGCAGGAAGTCGCCCGATATCAGCTGCACCGTGCGCGACTGCTGTGGTGTCTGGTGCCCGAAGTCGGGCGTCAGCGGGTCGCGGGACTGCCGTCGCCGCGCACCGTCGTCACCGGAACGGTCGTTGCCGTACTCTTCCGGTCCCCGGTTGGTCGGGTCCATCGTCAAAGTCCCCCAGACGCGCAGCGCGCGGTTGCCCCCTCCGGCCTCGCACGCCCCGCTGTCGCTCCCGGTCCGGTGTCCGCCAGTGGGTTCCAGTCGATCGGCAGACGGCCGAACCCTAAACCTTCGCACAGTATCTACGAACCGGTGGGGGGCCGCGCCGCCCCCGACATCACATTCTCGTGAGGATTGTGCGTGTATCGCCCTCCGGCGGACGCTCCCGGGACCTCCTGGAGGAAAGGTCCTAGACGCGTGGCAGGGAGTCCGCGGCGAGCCCGCCCTCGATGGCCAGGATCCTGTGCAGCCTCGTCGCCACCAGCAGGCGCTGCATCTGCGGCGGCACGCCGCGCAGCACCAGCCGCCTGCCGGCCCGGCCGGCTCTGCGGTGCGCGCCCATGATGACGCCGAGTCCGGTGGCGTCCCACGAGTCGAGCTCGGTCAGGTTCAGCACGAGATCGCCGGCTCCGTCGTCGACGGCCGAGTGCAGAACCGTACGGGCGTCCGCCGCGCTTCGGACGTCGAGGCGGCCCCCGACGACCAGCTCGGCGTGGTCGCCCCTGATGTGCATATGCGCTCCCCGGAAGTACTCCGCAGCAAGGTCGGTCGGTCTGTTTCTCTTTCTTCCTCTGCCACAACTGACTGTCGCAGCGACAGGGAAGTTGCCGTCTGTAAGCGAACCGATACCGAATTCACCCCGAGGGGTGAAGCGGGCCCGGCGCCACCCGTTGGATCCGTGCGCCGGACGGCGTCGGATCCCGTGACCCCCGCGGCTGGCTGACGGCACATCAGGCAGCCCGGGGCCCCGGTCGTGATCAGTAGGTGTAGAAGCCCTGCCCGCTCTTGCGCCCGATGTCACCTGCATCGACCATCCGGCGCATCAGCTCCGGAGCGGCGAACTTCTCGTCCTGGGATTCGGTGTAGATGTTGCCCGTGGCGTGCAGGAGGATGTCGACGCCGGTCATGTCGGCCGTGGCGAGCGGTCCCATGGCGTGGCCGAAGCCCAGCTTGCAGGCGGTGTCGATGTCCTCGGCCGAGGCGACGCCCGACTCGTACAGCTTGGCCGCCTCGACGACCAGCGCCGAGATCAGGCGGGTGGTGACGAAGCCCGCGACGTCGCGGTTGACGACGATGCAGGTCTTGCCGACGGACTCTGCGAACTCCCGCGCGGTGGCGAGGGTTTCGTCGCTGGTCTTGTATCCGCGCACCAGCTCGCAGAGCTGCATCATCGGGACCGGGGAGAAGAAGTGCACCCCGACGACCCGCTCCGGGCGCTCCGTCACGGCCGCGATCTTGGTGATCGGGATGGCGGAGGTGTTGGAGGCGAGGACGGCGTCCTCCCGTACGACCTTGTCGAGCGTACGGAAGATCTCGTGCTTGACCTCGAGCTTCTCGAAGACGGCCTCGACGACGACGTCCGCGTCGGCCACGGCGTCGAGGTCGGTGGTCGTGGTGATCCGGGCGAGCGCGGCCTCGGCGTCGGCCGCCTCCAGCTTGCCCTTGGCGACGAACTTGCCGTAACTGGCCTCGATCCCGCCGCGCCCACGGGCCAGGGCCTCGTCGGTGACATCACGCAGCACGACGTCCCAGCCCGCCTGGGCGGAGACCTGCGCGATACCGGACCCCATGAGTCCGGCGCCGATGACGGCGAGCTTCCTGGCCACGTTTCGCACCCCAATGCTTCTCAGTTGTTCGCATGCTCTCCGGCGGAGATTAGTACCCGTGAGGGGCCGTGAGGCCACGAAGAGATGCGCGTCACGTCTCACATGACGGACATCACACCGCCCGGTGTCACGCGGCGGCGCCTCGTGCGTAGTTGAGGACCTTCTCGCCGAGGAGGTCCTCCGTGTCGTCGAGCAGGACCAGCGCGTCGCGCGATGAAGGTACGCACGCCGCAGGAGTTCGGCGGCCGGTGATCAACTCGCTCACCGTGCCGGCCATGCTGCTCTCCGGTCCGATGCTGCCGATGACACCCGGCCCGGCGTGGCTGGACGTCCTGTCGCACCTGACACCGTTCCGCTACCTCGTGGACGCGGTCCGGGACGCGTACGTCGGCTCGTACGTCACGGCGCACATGCCGTACGGGGTCATGGTGGCGCTCACGTCAGCCCTCCTGGCCGTGACGGTGGGCACGCGTGTCTTCCGGAGGGCCGGAGCGTGACCAGGGCGCGCGAGCCCTGCCTGGACCAGATGAGAGGCCCTTAGGCTGGCCCCATGGTCAATCTGACGCGCATCTACACCCGTACCGGCGACAAGGGCACCACGGCCCTCGGCGACATGAGCCGGACCGCCAAGACCGATCTGCGGATCTCGGCCTACGCCGACGCCAACGAGGCCAACGCCGTCATCGGTACGGCCATCGCGCTCGGGAGCCTCTCCGAGGACGTCGTCAAGGTCCTCGTCCGTGTGCAGAACGACCTGTTCGACGTGGGTGCGGACCTGTCCACGCCGGTGGTGGAGGACCCGAAGTACCCGCCGCTGCGGGTGGAGCAGTCCTACGTCGACAAGCTGGAGGCGGACTGCGACACCTTCCTGGAGGAACTGGAGAAGCTCCGCAGCTTCATCCTTCCGGGCGGTACTCCGGGGGCGGCACTGCTGCACCAGGCCTGCACGGTCGTCCGGCGGGCGGAGCGGTCCACCTGGGCGGCGCTGGAGGTGCACGGCGACGTGATGAACGCGCTGACGGCGACGTATCTGAACCGCCTCTCCGACCTCCTGTTCATCCTGGCCAGGACGGCGAACAAGGAGGTCGGCGACGTTCTGTGGGTGCCGGGCGGCGAGCGCTGATCAGCGGCCCGTCCCGACCCGCTGCTTGGGCTCCTGCTTGGGGAAGAGCGTGTAGCCGCCGGCGATGATCAGGTTGATCCCGATCACCCAGAGCATCTTCTGCTGCCACATGCGCAGCGAGCCGGTGTCGCCGTCCCCGCCGACGTACCAGACCGCCGCCTGGAGCAGGGCGATGGCCGTCACCGAGGCCAGGATCCAGCGGGCGGCGGTGCGCCACTCGTGGGCGGCCCGGGCCATCCCGTACTTGGGGGGCTTCACCGGCGGCGGGCCGCCCGCGAAGCGGTGGGCGACCCTGGCGTCGACCCACTTGATGGTGGAGTGGCCGAGTCCCACCGTGAAGCCGATGTAGACGGCGGCCAGGCCGTGCTTCAGGCCCGGCTCGGCACCGTTCTTCAGGTCGATGGCCGTCACCACCAGCAGGACGATCTCCAGCAGGGGCTCGCACAGCAGCACGGCCGCACCCAGCCGGGGCTTCTTCGCGACGTAGCGCAGCGCGAGTCCGGCGGCCAGCAGGACCCAGAAACCGACCTCGCAGAGCACGATCAGTGTGACGATCACAGTCCTTCTCCTTCCGGTCCCCTCCAGACTCCCTTCCGCACGGCGCCGGATCGTCGTCGGCAGTGACGAAACGTGACTGCATCCTTCGATGTAGCGGGACCTCACCCCGCGTACGGACGTGCCGCGCGTCCGCGCCGTGTTGGATGGACGTGTGTTCATCTCTCTGCGGCCGCACCGCCACGACGTACTGATCGCGGTGATCGGGCTTGCGGGCGGGCTGGCGCTCTGGGCCGCCGGGCTGCACCCCCAGGCCGGCCGGATCTTCGACGCCCACTGGATGGCCCTGCTGCCCCTCGTGGTGACGGCCGGTCTGGAGCTGATGCGCCGGAGCCGGCCGCAGGCCGCGCTCGTCCTCGGGACGCTCGCACTGATCGCCGACCAGTTCACGACGGGCAGCCTGGCGACCGTCCTGATGTATACCGACCTCATGTACGCGGCCGTGGTCTACGGGACTCCGGCTGCCGCCAGGCGGATTCCGGTGACCACGTTCCTGGTCACCGTCGCGGTCACCATCGGATTCCTGGCCTGGTTCCGCAACCCCGAGGCCCTGTTGATCGGTGTGGTGACCGGGCTGGTCTCCTTCGCACCCGCCCTCACCGGTGTCAGTGTGCGCAACCACCGGGAGGCGGCGGAGGCGGCCCAGCTGCGCGCCGACCAGACCGCGCTGCTGGCCGAGATGGACCGGGTCCAGGCGGTGACCGCCGAGCGGTCCCGCATGGCCCGCGAACTGCACGACATGGTCGCCAACCATCTCTCCGCCATCGCCATCCACTCAACCGCCGCGCTCTCCATCGACGAACCGGACACCTCCCGTGAGGCCCTCGGGGTCATCCGGCAGAACAGTGTCGACGGGCTGGCCGAGATGCGACGGCTGATCGGGCTGCTGCGGGAGAGCGGCGCGGACGGACCGCCGAGCGTGGCACCGACCCTCGCCTCCCTGGACGCCCTCGTGGGACAGGCAGGCGCGAACTCCGCGTCCAGCGGGCTCGTCGTCGCCCTGGACGACGGCCGCGAGGAGTCCGGACCGCTGCCCGCGCCGGTCGAGCTGGCCGCGTACCGCATCGTCCAGGAGTCGCTGACGAACGCGCTGAAGCATGCGGCGCCCGGCCCGGTGACGGTCCGGCTGGGACGCTCGCGCGAGGTGCTGACGGTGGAGGTGAGCAGCGTGTTCGGCGACCGGCCGGGGCCGCGCGCTCCCGGTTCGGGGGCCGGTCTGGTGGGGATGCGGGAACGGGTGGCGCTGTTGGGCGGGAGGATCGAGGCGGGGCCGGAGCCCCGGGGTGGCGTGAAGATCTGGCTGGTGCGGGCCGAACTGCCCGTCGAGGAAAGGACGTGACGGACATGACGATCCGGGTGCTGGTCGCGGAGGACCAGTCGGCCGTGCGTGCGGGACTGGTGCTGATCCTGGGCAGCGCGCCGGACATCGAGGTCGTTGGCGAGGCGGCCGACGGCGAGGCCGCCGTGCGCCTGGCCCGTGAACTCCGCCCGGATCTGGTGCTGATGGACGTGCAGATGCCCCGGCTCGACGGGGTGTCCGCGACGCGGCAGGTCGTGGCGGAGCGGCTGGCCGACGTGCTGGTGCTGACGACCTTCGACCTGGACGAATACGTCTTCGGCGCGCTGCGCGCGGGTGCGTCGGGCTTCCTGCTGAAGAACACCGACGCCAAGGATCTCCTCGACGCCGTACGCACGGTGGCGCGCGGCGAGGGACTGATCGCCCCGGCTGTGACGCGGCGGCTGATCGAGGAGTTCGCCGGGACCTCCTCCGCGCGCAGGACGGCGGGGCCCGCTCCGGCGGCGCTCGACACGCTGACGCGCCGGGAGCGGGAGGTATTGGTCTGTCTCGGCGAGGGGCTGTCGAACGCGGAGATCGCCGGGCGGCTCTCGATGGCCGAGGCCACGGTGAAGACGCACGTCAGCAGGCTGCTCGGGAAGCTGGAGCTACGCAGCAGGGTCCAAGCGGCGGTGCTCGCGCAGGAGTTGGGCCTCTGACCTCCGGCGCGGATCTTTGGTCTGGACCTCTTGACGATTGGTCCAGACCTTCCTAATCTCACCGAACACGCTGCGGTGAGTACGCCATGACAAAGCGGGCTCAGGGCGACGCAGGGTTTGCAGGTTACGGACCATCCCCGTTTGCCGGACCTCACCCGAGGAGCACCGTTGAGCACTGACAACCCCGTACGCCTCACCCGCCTCAGATGGAGACGCGGAGCCGGCACAGCCACCAGGTCCAAGGCGATCGCGGGCCTCACCGCACTGCTGCTTCCCCTCGCCGCGATGGTCGGCCTGGCCTCCCCCGCCGAGGCCGCCACCTCCGCGACCGCCACCTACGTCAAGAAGTCCGACTGGGGCACCGGCTTCGAGGGCCAGTGGACGGTCAAGAACACCGGCACCACCGCCCTCTCCTCGTGGACGATCGAGTGGGACTTCCCCTCCGGCACCGCGGTCGGCTCCGCCTGGGACGCCGCCGTCACTAGCTCCGGAACCCACTGGACCGCCAAGAACCTCAGCTGGAACGGTACGGTCGCCCCGGGCGCCAGCATCAGCTTCGGCTTCAACGGCACCGGCTCCGGCTCCCCCACCGGCTGCAAGCTGAACGGCGCCTCCTGTGACGGCGGCAGCGTCCCCGGCGACAATGCACCGTCCAAGCCCGGCACCCCGACCGCGAGCAACGTGACGGACACCTCGGCGAAGATCAGCTGGACCGCCGCCACGGACGACAAGGGGATCAAGAACTACGACGTCCTGCGCGACGGCGCCAAGGTCGCGACGGTCACCACGACGACGTACACCGACAGCGCTCTCAGCAAGGGCACCGACTACTCGTACACCGTGCAGGCCCGTGACACCGCCGACCAGACCGGTCCGGTCAGCGCCTCGGTGGCCGTCCGCACCACCGGCACCACCGACCCGGGACCCGGGACCGGCGACAAGGTCAACCTCGGCTACTTCACCGAGTGGGGCGTCTACGGGCGCAACTACCACGTCAAGAACCTCGTGACCTCGGGCTCCGCCGCGAAGATCACGCACATCAACTACGCGTTCGGCAACGTCCAGGGCGGCAAGTGCACCATCGGTGACGCCTACGCCGACTACGACAAGGCCTACACCGCCGACCAGTCGGTCGACGGCGTCGCCGACACCTGGGACCAGCCGCTGCGGGGCAACTTCAACCAGCTGCGCAAGCTCAAGGCGAAGTACCCGAACATCAAGGTCATCTGGTCGTTCGGCGGCTGGACCTGGTCCGGCGGCTTCGGTGCCGCGGCGCAGAACCCGGCCGCGTTCGCCCAGTCCTGCTACGACCTGGTCGAGGACCCCCGCTGGGCCGATGTCTTCGACGGCATCGACATCGACTGGGAGTACCCCAACGCCTGCGGCCTGACCTGTGACACCAGCGGTCCGGCCGCGCTGAAGAACCTCTCCTCGGCTCTGCGCACGAAGTTCGGCACGAACAACCTGGTCACCGCCGCGATCACCGCGGACGGCTCGGCGGGCGGCAAGATCGACGCCGCCGACTACGCCGGCGCCTCGGCGTACTTCGACTGGTACAACGTGATGACGTACGACTTCTTCGGCGCCTGGGAGGCCAAGGGTCCGACGGCCCCGCACTCCCCGCTGACCTCGTACAGCGGCGTCCCGCAGGAGGGCTTCAACAGCGCCGCCGCCATCGCCAAGCTGAAGGCCCAGGGCGTCCCGGCGAAGAAGCTGCTGCTAGGCATCGGCTTCTACGGACGCGGCTGGACCGGCGTCACCCAGGCGGCACCCGGCGGCACGGCGACCGGGGCGGCCCCGGGCACCTATGAGGCGGGCATCGAGGACTACAAGGTCCTCAAGAACAGCTGCCCGGCCACCGGCACGATCGCCGGCACCGCATACGCCCACTGCGGCACCAACTGGTGGAGCTACGACACCCCGGCGACGATCACGTCCAAGATGGCCTGGGCGAACAGCCAGGGGCTGGGCGGGGCGTTCTTCTGGGAGTTCAGTGGCGACACCGCGAACGGTGAGCTCGTGAGCGCGATGGACAGCGGCCTCAACTAGGGTCTTCCCCCGCCCCCCACGAGGCGGTCGCACCCCCGAAAAAGCGCCGGGGAGACAGGTCCGCCCCCTGTCTCCCCGGTTTTCGCATGCCTCTTTGCTCAAGCCACATTGACTCGCTGGCCGGGCGGTGCCGCCTCGAGCCAGGCGAGGAAACCGGTCAGGGCGTCCTCGCTCATCGCCAACTCCAGGCGCGTCCCCCGGTGGAGACAGCCGAGCACGACGGAATCGGACAGGAGCGCGAGCTCCTCCTCGCCCTCGGGCAGCCGGCGCGCGACCACCTCGATGGCGGAGCGCTCCAGGCCGCGGCGCGGACGGGGCGAGTAGGAGAAGACCCGGAACCAGTCGACACGGTCACCGCTGTAGCGGGCGACCCCGTACACCCAGCCCTTGCCGGACGGGTCCGGCTCCTCGGACACGTCCCAGCGCAGGCTGCAGTCGAAGGTTCCGCCGGAGCGCTGGATCAGCCGCCTGCGGAGGCCGAAGACGAACAGACCCACCGCGACCAGTACGACGACCAGACCGCCCACCCACAAAGCGAGGACCATCTCCACCGACCTCCTCGCATCGTCGAGTAACGGATACCGAACCGAGCCGAACCGGACTGCACCTGCATTGCCTCAGCCGCGACACGGTCTGGATCTCTCCAGCTCGGGCCGCGGCTGAGTCAAAAACTCCTTGTGGGGACGCTCAGTGCGCCGCCACCGCACGCAGTCGCACGTCCGCGCGGCGCTCGGCGCCCGCATCCGTGTCCGACTTCGCACGATCCAGCGCACGCTCGGCGCGCTGGACGTCGATCTCGTCAGCAAGCTCGGCGATCTCCGCCAGCAACGAGAGCTTGTTGTCCGCGAACGAGATGAAACCGCCGTGCACAGCGGCGACAACAGTCGCGCCGTCGCTCGTACGGATCGTCACGGGGCCCGATTCCAGCACACCCAGAAGCGGCTGGTGACCGGGCATGACGCCGATGTCGCCGGACGTGGTACGTGCGACAACGAGGGTGGCCTCGCCGGACCAGACACTGCGGTCCGCGGCGACCAGCTCGACATGCAGCTCAGCAGCCAAGGGTGGCTCCTCGGGTCACCACCCGGCGGTCGTGCCGGGTGTCGGTTCAATTCTACGGGGCGTGGTGAGGGGGGCGGGACACACCCACCCCCCTCGGTGAGCCGGAGGCTCAGGAGACGCCGAGCTCCTTGGCATTCGCCTTGAGGTCCTCGATGCCACCGCACATGAAGAACGCCTGCTCGGGGAAGTGGTCGTACTCCCCGTCGCAGATCGCGTTGAACGCGGCGATCGACTCGTCGAGCGGAACGTCCGAACCGTCCAGGCCGGTGAACTGCTTGGCGGCGTGGGTGTTCTGCGACAGGAAGCGCTCGACGCGACGGGCACGGTGGACAACGAGCTTGTCCTCCTCGCCCAGCTCGTCGATACCGAGGATCGCGATGATGTCCTGGAGGTCCTTGTACTTCTGCAGGATCCCCTTGACGCGGCTGGCCGTGTCGTAGTGGTCCTGCGCGATGTAACGCGGGTCCAGGATGCGGGACGTGGAGTCCAGCGGGTCCACGGCCGGGTAGATGCCCTTCTCGGAGATCGGACGGGAGAGAACCGTCGTCGCGTCGAGGTGGGCGAACGTGGTGGCCGGGGCCGGGTCGGTCAGGTCGTCCGCGGGGACGTAGATCGCCTGCATCGAGGTGATCGAGTGACCACGCGTCGAGGTGATGCGCTCCTGGAGCACACCCATCTCGTCGGCCAGGGTCGGCTGGTAACCCACTGCGGACGGCATGCGGCCGAGCAGCGTGGAGACCTCGGAACCGGCCTGCGTGAAGCGGAAGATGTTGTCGATGAAGAGCAGCACGTCCTGCTTCTGCACATCGCGGAAGTACTCCGCCATGGTCAGGGCGGACAGCGCGACCCGAAGACGGGTGCCCGGCGGCTCGTCCATCTGGCCGAAGACCAGTGCGGTCTTCTCCAGGACGCCCGAGTCGGTCATCTCGTCGATGAGGTCGTTGCCCTCACGGGTGCGCTCACCGACACCGGCGAACACCGACACACCGTCGTGCAGCTTCGCCACACGCATGATCATTTCCTGGATGAGGACCGTCTTGCCGACGCCCGCACCACCGAACAGACCGATCTTGCCGCCCTTGACGTACGGGGTCAGCAGGTCGACGACCTTCAGGCCGGTCTCGAACATCTCGGTCTTGGACTCGAGCTGGTCGAAGGCCGGGGCCTTGCGGTGGATCGGCCAGCGCTCGGTGATCTGCGCCTCGGCCTCCGGCTCGTTCAGGATCTGACCGAGGGTGTTGAACACCTTGCCCTTGGTGATGTCACCGACCGGGACGGTGATGCCCGTACCCGTGTTGGTCACCGGGGCCTGGCGGACCACGCCGTCGGTGGGCTGCATCGAGATCGCGCGGACCATGCCGTCGCCCAGGTGCTGGGCGACCTCGAGGGTCAGCGTCTTACGAGCGCCGGCCTCGGCCGGGTCGTCGACCTCGATGTGCAGGGCGTTGTAGATCTCCGGCATCGCGTCGACGGGGAACTCCACGTCGACGACCGGGCCGATGACCCGGGCGACGCGGCCCGTGGCAGCGGCCGTCTCAACTGTCGTCGTCATTACTTGTCACTCCCCGCGGACGCGTCGGCCAGCGCACCTGCACCGCCGACGATCTCGCTGATTTCCTGGGTGATTTCGGCCTGGCGGGCCGCGTTGGCAAGCCGGGAGAGGCTCTTGATCAGATCCCCGGCGTTGTCGGTCGCCGACTTCATCGCACGACGGCGGGCGGCGTGCTCGGAAGCGGCGGCCTGCAGCAGTGCGTTGTAGATACGGCTCTCGACGTAGCGCGGCAGAAGAGCGTCGAGGACGTCCTCGGCCGACGGCTCGAAGTCGAACAGCGGAAGGATCTCGCCCTTCTCGGTGCTCTCGTCCGCGACCTCGTCGAGCGACAGCGGCAGCATCCGGCCGTCGACCGCGTTCTGCGTCATCATCGACACGAATTCCGTGAAGACGATGTGCAGCTCGTCGACGCCGCCCTCGGCCGTGTCCTTCTGGATGGACTCGATGAGGGGCTCGGCGATCTTCTTGGCATCCGAGTACTCGGGGCTGTCCGTGAAGCCGGTCCACGACTCCGAGACCTTGCGCTCACGGAAGCCGTAGTACGCGACACCCTTGCGGCCGACGATGTACGTGTCGACCTCCTTGCCCTCGGCAGCCAGCCGCTCCCGGAGCCGCTCCGCCGCCTTGATGGCGTTGGAGGAGTAGCCGCCGGCCAGACCGCGGTCGCTCGTGAGGAGCAGGACCGCCGCCCGGGCCGGAGCCTCGGCCTCGGTGGTGAGCGGATGGTTGGTGTTCGAGCCGGTCGCCACCGCGGTCACCGCACGGGTGAGCTCGGTCGCGTACGGCATCGACGCCGTCACCTTGCGCTGCGCCTTGACGATGCGCGAGGCGGCGATCATCTCCATCGCCTTGGTGATCTTCTTGGTCGCGGTGACGGCTTGGATGCGGCGCTTGTAAACGCGAAGCTGAGCGCCCATCGATCAGCCCTCGCCCAGGAGCTTGCCGTCCGAGGTCTCGAACTGCTGCTTGAAGGCGGCGATCGCGTCGGCGATCGACTGCAGCGTGTCGTCGGACATCTTGCCGCCCTCGGCGATGCTGGTCAGGAGGTCCTTGCGCTCACGGCGCAGGTACTCCAGCAGCTCGCTCTCGAAGCGGCGGATGTCCTCGACCGGGACGTCGTCCATCTTGCCCGTGGTGCCGGCCCAGACCGAGACGACCTGCTCCTCCATCGGGAACGGGGCGTACTGCGGCTGCTTCAGCAGCTCGACCATGCGCTTACCGCGCTCCAGCGACGCCTTCGAGGCCGCGTCCAGGTCGGAACCGAAGGCAGCGAACGCCTCCAGCTCACGGAACTGGGCGAGGTCCACGCGCAGTCGGCCGGAAACCTGCTTCATGGCCTTGTGCTGGGCGGAGCCACCGACTCGGGAGACCGAGATACCGACGTTGAGCGCCGGACGCTGACCCGCGTTGAACAGGTCGGACTCCAGGAAGCACTGGCCGTCGGTGATGGAGATGACGTTGGTCGGGATGAACGCCGACACGTCGTTCGCCTTGGTCTCGACGATCGGGAGGCCCGTCATCGAACCGGCGCCCATGTCGTCGGAGAGCTTGGCGCAGCGCTCCAGCAGACGCGAGTGCAGGTAGAAGACGTCGCCCGGGTAGGCCTCGCGGCCCGGCGGACGGCGCAGCAGAAGCGACACGGCGCGGTAGGCGTCGGCCTGCTTCGAGAGGTCGTCGAAGATGATGAGGACGTGCTTGCCGTCGTACATCCAGTGCTGGCCGATGGCCGAGCCGGTGTACGGCGCCAGGTACTTGAAGCCGGCCGGGTCGGACGCCGGGGCGGCGACGATGGTCGTGTACTCGAGCGCGCCGGCCTCTTCGAGGGCACCGCGCACGGAGGCGATGGTGGAGCCCTTCTGACCGATGGCGACGTAGATGCAGCGCACCTGCTTGTTCACGTCGCCCGAGCGCCAGTTGTCGCGCTGGTTGATGATCGTGTCGACGGCCAGAGCGGTCTTACCCGTCTGACGGTCGCCGATGATCAGCTGACGCTGGCCTCGGCCGATCGGCACCATGGCGTCGACGGCCTTGTAGCCGGTCTGCATCGGCTCGTGCACCGACTTACGGACCATGACGCCAGGGGCCTGCAGCTCGAGGGCGCGACGGCCTTCGGTCGCGATCTCGCCGAGACCGTCGATCGGGTTGCCGAGCGGGTCGACGACGCGGCCGAGGTAACCCTCGCCGACGCCGACGGAGAGCACCTCACCGGTGCGCTGCACCGGCTGGCCCTCCTCGATTCCGCTGAACTCGCCGAGGACGATCGCACCGATCTCGCGCTCCTCGAGGTTGAGGGCGAGACCGAGAGTGCCGTCCTCGAACTTCAGCAGCTCGTTCGCCATGGCGGAGGGCAGGCCCTCCACCTTCGCGATGCCGTCGCCGGCAACGCTGACCGTCCCGACCTCCTCGCGCGAGGCCGCGTCCGGCTGGTACGACTGGACAAAGTTCTCCAGTGCGTCCCGGATCTCCTCCGGCCGGATCGTAAGCTCCGCCATCTGGGGTTCCCTGCTCTCCTTGTTGGGCCCGAAGTTTCTTAAGGGGGTCTGGGGGCGACCCCCAGGAATCTTCTGCAATTTCTGCACGGCCCAACCGGGCCGCTGTTCTTGCTCGTTCAGTTGGTGCGGTTGTTGCGCTGCGCGCGTCAGCCGGCCATCCGGCGGGTCGCCTCTTCGAGGCGCTCCGCGATCGTGCCGTTGATGACCTCGTCACCGACGCGCACCGAGATCCCACCGAGGACCTCCGGGTCCACGTCCAGATTCAGGTGCATCTGACGGCCGTAGATCTTCGCCAGAGCGGCGCCGAGGCGCTGCTTCTGCCGGTCGGACAGCGGCACCGCCGAGGTGACGACGGCGACCAAGCGGTCCCTGCGCTCCGCGGCCAGCTTGGCCAGGGAGTCGAGTCCCGCTTCAAGGCTACGTCCACGCGGCTGATTCACGAGGCGCGTGACGAGACGCTCGGTGACGGGCTGCGTCTTGCCGCCGAGCAGGCTGCTGAGCAGCTCGCCCTTGGCGGCGGTCGACGCCCTCCGGTTGGTGAGCGCGGACCGCAGTTCCTTGTCGGAACCGACGATCCGGCCGAACCGGAACAGCTCGTCCTCGACGTCGTCGAGCACATCCGCGCGCTGGGCCGCGGTGAGGTCTGCGGTGTTCGCCAGCTCCTCGACCGAGTCGACCAGGTCACGCGACTGCGACCAGCGGGAGCGGACCATGCCGGAGACCAGGTCCACGGCTTCGCCGCCCACCTGACCGCTCAGCAGCCGTCCGGCCAGCTCGGCCTTGGCCTCGCCACCCTGCGACGGGTCGGTGAGGACCCGGCGCAGCGATACCTCGCGGTGGAGCAGCGCGGTGACGGCTGCCAGCTCCTCGGCGAGCTTCGCCGCGTCGACCGACGTGGAGTCGGTCAGTGCGTCGAGACGCTCGCGTGCGGAGGCCAGCGCCTCGCGGCTCGCTCCGTTCATCGGACGGCCTCGGCCTTCGCCTCGAGCTCGTCGAGGAATCGGTCGACGGTGCCGCTCTGCCGGGCGTGGTCCTCGAGGGACTCGCCGACGAGCTTGCCGGCCAGGGCGGTGGCGAGGGTGCCCACGTCCTGACGCAGCGCGGACGCCGCGGCCTTGCGGTCGGCCTCGATCTGGGCGTGGCCGGCCGCGATGATCTCCTCGCGCTGCCTCTGACCTTCCGCCCTCATCTCCTGGATGATGACGGCACCCTGCTCCTGCGCCTCCTGGCGCAGGCGGGCGGCCTCGTGGCGGGCCTCGGCGAGCTGAGCCTTGTACTGCTCAAGAACGCTCTGGGCCTCGGTCTGGGCCGCGTCGGCCTTCTCGATCCCGCCTTCGATGGCCTCGCGGCGCTCTTCCAGAACCTTGTTGATGTTCGGGAGGAGCTTCTTGGCGAGGAAGCCGAAGACGATGGCGAAGGCGATCAGGCCGATGATGATCTCAGGGATCGCCGGGAGCAGCGGGTTCTGGATCTCTTCCTCGGCCGCCAGCTGTAGGGCGTTCACATCAATGCCTTTCGTCGCATCGGGCAGTCGGAATGCCGCGACTTAGTCGACCGGGTAGACGAAGGGCATGACGAGACCGATCAGGGCGAGCGCCTCACAGAGGACGAAGCCGAGGATCTGGTTCGAGCGGATCAGGCCGGCAGCTTCGGGCTGGCGGGCAAGCGCCTGCGTGCCGTTACCGAAGATGATGCCGACGCCGACGCCGGGGCCGATCGCGGCGAGGCCGTAGCCGATGGAACCGAGGTTGCCCGTGATGTTGACGGCGGCGAGGGTCTCAAGAGCGGACATGCCGTTTCTTCCTTCTCTTTCAGAACCGGTGGGGGTTGGCCACCGGACGACTATCGGGGGTGGAGCTGGCTGCTCAGTGCTTCTCGGCGAGAGCGCCCTGAATGTAGTTGCAGGCCAGAAGGACGAACACGTAGGCCTGCAGCGCCTGGATGAACAGCTCGAAGGCGGTCATCAGGATGGTCATCACGAACGAGACACCGGCGTATGCGATGCCGATGCCGTTCAGCAGGTACCAGCTGGCGATCGTGAAGATCAGCAGCAGCACGTGGCCGGCGAACATGTTGGCGAAGAGTCGCACGGCGTGTGTGAAGGGCCGGATCAGCAGGTTCGACATGATCTCGATGAGCATGACGAAGGGAAGAGCCGGGCCGATCGACGGGTCGTAGCCGGAGATGTTCTTCCAGCCGCCGACGAAACCGTGCCGCTTGAAGGTCAGGCTGACCCACAGGATGTAGACGATCGCGGCCAGCGCCACCGGGAATCCGATGACCGAGACCACCGGGAACTGGGCGAGCGGAATGATCGCCCAGAGGTTCATGATCCAGATGAAGAAGAACAGCGAGACCATGAGGGGTACGTACTTCTTGCCCTCACGCTTGCCGAGCGTCTCGTACACCACACCGGTGCGGATGAAGTCGTAACCCGCCTCGGCGACCATCTGAAGCTTTCCGGGCACCAGCTTCGGCTTGTTGAAAGCCGCCCAGAAGAAGCCGACGACGACAACGGTGCTCAGGACCGCCAGCAGCATCGGCTTGTTGATCTCGATGCCGCCGACGGTGAACATCGGCTCGAAAACAAAGGAGTGCAGGCCAGGAGCCGGGAAGCCGCATCCGTCGAAGATGTGGCAGTCGGTCTCGAAGGCGAGCACCGTCGTCGGGTCAGCACTCACCGCGGGCTCCTTCAGCGTGGCGCATAGGTACGGCAACCTCGTTGTGTCGGCGCGGCAAGCAGCCGCTGGTCGGCACTGGACTGGTGTTACGGATGGGGGGCGGCTCAGGCATTACGCCTCGCGATGGAGCAGGCGCCGAATTTGATGCCCGCGCCCGCAGTGCCGCAGTTGGCACCGGACGATAGCAGGGTCTCGAACGCGCGCTTATCCCGGCCCTACCCCTCACGTCGAAGACCCCATGTTCTCGGGCGTCTTGCCCGCGGACGAGTCCGGCTCGACGTAAAGGATCTTGGTCTTCATGTGAACGCGGATCTGCGCCGCGACCCACACGAGCGTCGCGGCCATCAGCGAGGCCGCGAAAGCCCTCGGGTTGAACAGCGTCGTGTCCTGGAACGCGGCGACGAAGACGAAGAGCAACAGCAGTTCGGTCGTGTACAGCACCAGTCCCATGGCCTGGAACAGATGCGGCATCGACTTCGCGGTGCGCTGCAGAACGCCGAGCCCGATCCCCATGAAGAGGATCACCACCAGCGTCCCGACCGCTGCGCCGATCGCTCCCTTGCCGCCGGCGAGCGCAGCGCTGACAGCGACGGCGACAACACCGGCGGCAGCGGTGGGCACGGCGGTGTGAAGGAGAGTCCGGGCGTCGTTGGACGGCATGGCGGTTACTCCGCGTTGCAGGGGGTGGTCAGTGGTCGTCAGGGACGAGCGTAGGCCCGGTCCGAGTCGATGCTTCGGGCCAATGGACCGTGCTACTCAGGTCCTTCGGCCTCCTCACCGGGCTTCGTGAACGGTATCACAAACTATTTGATGAGGTCTTTACTCAGAAAGTGTGCCAGCTGTCACACATGAGAGTTACTTCGCGCGTGTGTGCAGAACATCACGGCGCATTGTCTGGTATGGGGACTTCTGTGCAGCAGAGTCAACGCGGTGAGTCGGCCCGATCCCGATCCGTGAAGCGCGAACGGGGGCCGATCGCGGTCGCTCCGTTGACGCCGGAGACACCCACGGGCACCGAGGCCCGCTCAGACGCCGGGGAGGCCATGTGCGAGCCGCCGGAGCCCTGTTGACCCTGCGGGGTGGCGTCCACTGCGTCCGCGGACTCGCCGTGACCCGCTTGCCGCCGCCGGTACCGCGGCGGCACGAAGGACTCCGCCCAGCGCGGGGCGCGCGGAGTGAAGCGCGGCATGAGCAGCAGGACGAGGCCCACGGCGCTGAGCCCCACGATCACCAGCACGATCCAGAGCGACGCGGAGTGCACGGAGTAGCCGACGGCACCGAACGCGATCAGCGCCGACCAGAAGTACATGATCAGCACGGACCTGCTGTGCGAGTGCCCGATCTCCAGCAGCCGGTGGTGCAGGTGGCCACGGTCGGCCGCGAACGGCGACTGGCCGTTCCAGGTACGCCGCACGATGGCCAGCACGAGGTCGGCGGCCGGGATGGCGATGATCGTCAGAGGGAGCAGCAGCGGGATGAAGACCGGGAGCATCGCGTGGGTCGCCTGCCGCTCGCTGCCCTCGAAGAGCTTCATCGCGTCCGGGTCGACCTGGCCGGTGACGGAGATCGCGCCGGCGGCGAGCACCAGGCCGATCAGCATCGATCCGGAGTCACCCATGAAGATCCGGGCGGGATGCATGTTGTGCGGCAGGAAGCCGAGGCACATACCCATCAGGATCGCGGCGAAGAGCGTCGCGGGCGCGGCCGCCTCGATCCCGTATCCGTACCAGAGGCGGTAGGTGTAGAGGAAGAACGCCGCGGACGCGATGCAGACCATGCCTGCCGCGAGGCCGTCCAGGCCGTCGACGAAGTTGACCGCGTTGATGGTGATCACCACCAGCGCCACCGTGAGCAGCGTGCCCTGCCACTGCGTGAGCGCGACGGTGCCCACGCCGGGGATGGGCAGCCAAAGGATCGTCAGACCCTGGATGACCATGACGGCGGCCGCGATCATCTGTCCGCCGAGCTTGATCAGCGCGTCGATCTCGAACTTGTCGTCCAGGACACCGATCAGCCAGATCAGGGCGGCGCCGGACAGCAGCGCTCTCGGTTCGTTGGAGAGTTCGAACACGCCGTTCAGGTTGAACAGGTGGTCCGCGACGATCAGCCCCGCGCACAGTCCGCCGAACATGGCGATGCCACCGAGCCGAGGTGTCGGTTCCCGGTGTACGTCACGCGCACGGATCGCGGGCATCGCCCCGACCGCGATGGCGAACTTCCGCACCGGTCCGGTCAGCAGATAGGTAACTGCGGCCGTGACACAGAGCGTCAGCAGGTAATCACGCACGGGCTGCCCCACAGAATTCGCCGACCATCTCAGCCCCACACCCTAGTCTCATGAGCAAGGACACCGAGCCACGGGTGTTGGTTGCACATCACAATCCCTGATCCACACCGCCTACCCCGGATACGGCGGATTGCGCTCGGCCAGTGCGCGCACCTCGGCCCGCAGCAGGCCCGTGTCGCCCTCCTGCCGCACTGCCGCGCCGAACAGCTCGGCGATCCGCACCATGTCGTCCTCGTCCATGCCCTGGGTGGTGACGGCCGCGGTGCCCAGCCGGATCCCGCGCGCGTCCCCGTACGGAAGGGCGCATGTGTCCAGGACCATACCGGCGGCCATGAGCCTCTCGCGGGCGGTCCGGCCGTCGACGCCCAGCGGTGCGGGGTCGGCGACGACGATGTGGGTGTCCGTACCGCCCGTGGTGATCTCGAAGCCCTCGGACTCGAGGGCGGCCGCCAGGACGCGGGCGTGCGCGACGACCCGGTGGGCGTAGACCGCGAAGGCCGGGGTCGCCGCCTCCCCGAACGCGACGGCCTTCGCCGCGACGGTGTGCATCTGGGCGCCGCCCTGGGTGAAGGGGAACACCGCGCGGTCGATCCGCTCCGACAGTTCGACGCCGCACAGGATCATGCCGCCGCGCGGTCCGCGCAGGACCTTGTGCGTCGTCGCACACACCACGTCCGCGTACGGGACCGGGCTCGGCGCCGCTCCCCCGGCGATCAGCCCCATCGGGTGGGCGGCGTCCGCGATCAGATACGCCCCGACCTCGTCGGCGATCGCCCGGAACTGCTCGTAGTCGGGGTGCCGGGGGTACGAGATCGACCCGCAGACGATCGCCTTGGGGCGCCGTGCCCTGGCCAGGGCGCGCACCTGTCCGTAGTCGATGAGCCCGCTGTCGGGGTCCACGCCGTAACCGGCGAACTCGAACCAGCGGCCGGAGAAGTTCCCCGGAGCGCCGTGGGTGAGATGTCCGCCGTACGGGAGCCCCATGGCCAGCACCGTGTCGCCGGGCCGCAGCAGCGCGGCATAGGCGGCGAGGACGGCCGAGGAGCCGGAGTGCGGCTGGACGTTGGCGTGCTCGGCGCCGAACAGGGACATCGCCCGCCGGATCGCGGCGCGTTCCGCGGCGTCGGCCTGTTCGCAGCCGCCGTGGTGACGGGCTCCGGGATAGCCCTCGGCGTACTTGTTGGCGAGCGGGGAGCCGAGGGCGGCGAGGACCGCCGGCGAGGTGAAGTTCTCGGCGGCGATGAGCTGGAGGGTGCTCGCCTGCCGCCCGGCCTCGGCCAGCAGGATGCCGCTGATCTCCGGGTCCTGGCGGACCAGGGCGCCGAAGTTCTGCGGCATGGCGGTGTCCGGCGGGGAGGACTGTGGCGCGGCTGCGCGTGCGGCAGGAGTGGTGACCGACATCTGACGGCTCCGGGCCTGGAGGAGGGGGGTGCGTGGCGTCAGATCCAATGTAGGCCCGCCCCGGGCCGCCTGCCCGCTGCCGGGCGCCCCTCTACGCCGGTCGGCGCACCCCGGAACGGGGCGCGTGGGCCGATGGCGGCTCAGTGGGGGGCGCGTACCCCGGTCAGTGCGGTCATGACGGGATCGAGCGCCTGGCTGATCTCGTCACCGATGGAACGGAAGAACGTGATCGGGGCGCCGTACGGGTCGTAGACCTCGTCCGCCTCGGCGGTGGGGGCCAGCAGCCAGCCGCGCAGGGCCGCGGCGGCGCGCACCAGCGCGCGGGCACGCTCGACGACGCCCTCCTCACGGGCGTCGGGCAGCGTCGCGGGGTCTATGGCCCGCACCAGCCGGGTGAACTCCTTGAGCGTGAAGGTCCGCAGGCCCGCCGAGTGGCCCATGGAGATCACCTGGGCGCGGTGGTCCCGGGTGGCGGTGAGCACCAGGTCGGCGCGGATCACGTGCTCGTCCAGGAGCTCGCGGCCGACGAAGCCGGTGGCGTCGGCGCCGAAGTCGGCGAGGACGACCTCGGCGTTGGCCTCCATGGGCGCGCCCTCGTGCCCCCAGGTGCCCGCGCTCTCCACGATGAGGCCGCCGCTGAGCGGATCTCCCAGGCGGTCCACGAGGGCATGCCGGGTCAGCCGCTCGGTGATGGGCGAGCGGCAGACGTTGCCGGTGCTGACGTGGAGGATGCGGAAAGTGTCGTACTGCCCCGCTATGCCACGCCCCTCAGGGGCGGTCAATTGGCCACCTCGAGGTCGGGTACCACCTTGCGGAGTTCCTCGACCGAGAGCGCGCCTGCCCGCAGCAGCACCGGGATCTTGCCGGTGACGTCGACGATCGAGGACGGGACGATCCCGGGGGTCGGGCCGCCGTCGAGGTAGACGGACACGCTGTCGCCGAGCATCTCCTGGGCGGCGTCGCAGTCCTCGGGCGAGGGGTGTCCGGTGAGGTTGGCGCTGGAGACGGCCATCGGGCCGACCTCCGTGAGGAGCTCGATGGCGACCGGGTGCAGGGGCATCCGGACGGCGACGGTGCCGCGGGTGTCGCCCAGGTCCCACTGGAGAGACGGCTGGTGCTTGGCGACGAGCGTGAGGGCACCGGGCCAGAACGCGTCGACGAGCTCCCATGCCTGCTCGGAGAAGTCGGTGACCAGGCCGTGCAGGGTGTTCGGGGAGCCGATCAGGACGGGGGTCGGCATGTTGCGGCCGCGGCCCTTGGCGTCGAGGAGGTCTGCCACGCCCTCCGAGCTGAAGGCGTCCGCACCGATCCCGTACACGGTGTCGGTGGGCAGCACGACCAGTTCGCCGCGGCGGACGGCGGACGCGGCTTCACGCAGGCCGGTCGTACGGTCGGTCGCGTCGTTGCAGTCGTATCGCCGTGCCATCAGCCGGCCTCCTCGGACATGTGCGGGTAGGGATCGTGCGGTGCCGGTGCCCCGGTGGTCACGGCATGGCCTTGCGGGCCGTCGCGAACCGGGGCCGGTTGTTCAGGTCGGGGTGGTCGGCCGCGTCGGCCCAGCCCCGCTCCTCGGTGAAGATCCACGGCACCTGGCCGCCCTGCGTGTCGGCGTGCTCGATGACGACGAGCCCGCCGGGGCGGAGCAGACGGTGCGCGGTGCGTTCGATGCCGCGGATGGTGTCGAGGCCGTCCTCGCCGGAGAACAGCGCCATCTGCGGGTCGTGGTCGCGGGCCTCCGGCGCCACGTACTCCCACTCGGTGAGCGGGATGTAGGGCGGGTTGGAGATGACCAGGTCGACCTGGCCGTCGAGCTCGGGAAGGGCGCTCAGGGCGTCGCCGCGGTGCACGGTGACCCTGGACCCCTCGGCGTTCTTCCGGGTCCACCTCAGGGCGTCCTCGGACAGCTCCACGGCGTGCACGCGCGAACGCGGCACCTCCTGCGCCATGGCGAGCGCGATCGCGCCCGATCCGGTGCAGAGGTCGACGATCAGCGGTTCGACGACATCCATCGCCCGGACTGCGTCTATCGCCCAGCCGACGACCGACTCGGTCTCCGGGCGCGGCACGAAGACTCCGGGGCCGACCTGGAGTTCCAGGTAGCGGAAGAAGGCGCGGCCGGTGATGTGCTGGAGCGGTTCGCGGGCCTCACGGCGGGCGATCGTCTCCCAGTAGCGGGCGTCGAAGTCGGCGTCCGGCACATGGTGCAGCTCGCCCCGCTTGACCCCGTGCACGAACGCGGCGAGTTCCTCGGCGTCGAATCGCGGTGAGGGGACACCGGCGTCGGCCAGCCGCTGGGTGGCCTGGGCCACCTCGGCGAGCAGCAGGTTCATCGCGGTTCTCCGTACGGGTTCACGAGCGGGGCGGGTCGGGTCCTACGCGCCTTATGCGGCGGCGAGCTTGGCGGCGGAGTCGGCGTCGACACAGGCCTGGATGACGGCGTCGAGGTCACCGTCGAGCACCTGGTCCAAGTTGTACGCCTTGAAGCCGACGCGGTGGTCCGAGATCCGGTTTTCCGGGAAGTTGTAGGTCCGGATCTTCTCGGAGCGGTCCACGGTGCGCACCTGGCTGCGGCGTACGTCGGAGGCTTCCTGCTCGGCTGCTTCCTGGGCGGCGGCCAGAAGCCGGGACCGCAGGATGCGCATGGCCTGCTCCTTGTTCTGGAGCTGGCTCTTCTCGTTCTGGCAGGAGGCGACGACGCCGGTCGGCAGGTGCGTGATGCGTACGGCGGAGTCCGTGGTGTTGACGGACTGGCCGCCGGGGCCCGAGGAGCGGTAGACGTCGATACGGAGGTCGTTGGCGTGGATCTCGACCTCGACCTCCTCCGCCTCGGGCGTGACGAGCACTCCGGCTGCCGAGGTGTGGATACGGCCCTGGGACTCGGTGGAGGGCACACGCTGCACGCGGTGCACGCCGCCCTCGTACTTCATCCGGGCCCAGACGCCCTGGCCGGGCTCGGTGGCACCGTTGCCGCCCTTGGTCTTCACGGCGACCTGGACGTCCTTGTAGCCGCCGAGCTCGGACTCGGTGGAGTCGATGATCTCGGTCTTCCAGCCGACGCGCTCCGCGTAGCGCAGATACATGCGCAGCAGATCGCCGGCGAAGAGGGCGGACTCGTCGCCGCCCGCGCCCGCCTTGATCTCCAGGAGCACGTCCTTGTCGTCACTGGGGTCACGCGGGACCAGGAGAAGGCGGAGCTTCTCGGTGATCTCCTCGCGCTGCTTCTCCAGGACCTTGACCTCGGCGGCGAAGTCCGGGTCGTCGGCGGCGAATTCGCGGGCGGTACCGATGTCGTCACCGGTCCGCTTCCAGGACCGGTAGGTGGAGACGATCGGGGTCAGCTCCGCGTAGCGCTTGTTGAGCTTGCGCGCGTTGGCCTGGTCGGCGTGGACCGACGGGTCGGCGAGCTTCTTCTCAAGATCGGCGTGCTCGCCGATCAGTTCCTCGACCGCCTCGAACATCTTCGGGCTCCTGGTTTCTGCGTCATACGTCTGCGGGCCTGCTGGAGGTGTACCGCCGGTGTGCACCCCTGGGGCGCACCCGGCCGCACAGCCGGAAAAAACGCCGGTCCCGGCGCCCCGTTGGAGGGCGTCGGGAACCGGCGCAGTGGCTCGCTACTTGCTGGCGGAGCCGGCAGCCTTGCCGAAGCGGGCCTCGAAGCGGGCCACACGGCCGCCGGTGTCGAGGATCTTCTGCTTGCCCGTGTAGAACGGGTGGCACTCGGAGCAGACGTCGGCGCGGATGGCGCCGCCGTCGAGGGTGCTCCGGGTGGTGAACGACGCACCGCAGGTGCAGCTGACCTGCGTCTCGACGTACTCGGGGTGAATGTCGCGCTTCAAGGTGTCTCCTAGATTCGGGAGGGTTCCGGGTCGTTCGCGCGGATTGCGCGTCCGTGAACCGGGACCGACGTACCAGTCTGCCAGGACCGGCCGTATCTCCCAAAACGAGGACCCGGCCGTGTGTATTCCCGTGCGTACGGGGAACGTTCCGCGACCAAATGGTGACGGAAGGTGGCGTTACCGTACGACCTTTCCCGCCCCGCCCTTGTCGCCGGCCGACTTCGCCGTGGCCGACGCCGGGACGGGCTTGTCCTGCTTCAGCGCCGCCCACACCTGCTGGTCGGCCTTCTCCTGGGGCAGCACGCGGTTCGGGTCCTCGGGGTCGTACTCCACGGGCAGCGTGACCATGTCGACGTTCTTCGAGCCGAGCCCCTTGAGCCCGTCGGCGAAGCCGGTGAGCTTCTTGACGGAGGCCAGCTCGGAGTCGGTGGTGACGGCCTTGGTCGCGGTGTCGGCGACTCCGAAGAGTGTCTTCGGGTCCGAGAACACCCCGACGCTCTTCGCCTGGTCCATCAGGGCCTTCACGAACGCCTGCTGGAGCTGGATGCGGCCCAGGTCGCTGCCGTCGCCGACGCTGTGGCGCGTACGGACGAGGCCGAGCGACTGCTCCCCGCTCAGGGTGTGGGTGCCGGGCTTCAGCGCGAGGTGGCTGTCGGGGTCGTCGATCGCCTGGGAGGTGGTGATCTTGACGCCGCCGAGCTCGTCGACGAGCTTCTTGAATCCGGTGAAGTCGACCTCGACGTAGTGATCCATGCGGATGCCGGACATGGCCTCGACGGTCTTCACCGCGCAGGCGGGCCCACCGACCTGGTAGGCCGAGTTGAACATCGTCTGGTGCTCGGCGCCCACCTGCTCACCGGTCGTGTCGCTCGTGCATGCGGGGCGGTCGACGAGGGTGTCCCGCGGGACCGAGACCACGCTGGCGGAGGTGTGCCCCTCGTTGACGTGGACGATCATCGCGGTGTCCGCCCGGGCGGAGCCCTCGTCGGCGCCGTACTCGGAGTTGGCCCCGGAGCGGGAGTCCGATCCCAGGACCAGGATGTCCTGCGACCCGTTGTCCACGTCGGCGGGACGCTCGGTACCCAGGGCGGCGTCGATGTCGACGCCCTTCAGGTTCCCGTTGAGCGTGAAGTAGGCGTAACCGAGCCCGGATCCCCCGACGACCACAAGGGCGGCGGCGCCCCACAGGGCGATCCTCTTCACCCGGCGCGTCCGCGACGGCTTCCTCCGGCGGCTGCCGGTGCCGCGTATTCGGCCGGTGCTCCTGCTCTGCTCGGTCATACGGCTCCCTCGTTCTGCGGTGCTCCCTGGTCCCCTGCCAGGAGATTCAGTCGTGGCTGGCCGGCACTGCGCCGGAGCCGAAGCACGGAAAAGACTCGCACAGCGGGAGCGGGTGTCCACGAGTGCGACGAGTCCCCACGACGGTTTCCCCGGCGGCCTTCCGGAGCAGCGCATCATGGGCCCCACCTGCGGGTTCGCCGTATCGTTCCAGGACCGGCAGCGCGGCTGATCCGGATCCGCCGCTGTGGGCAAGGTCTCGCCCCGGCCGGCCCCCGCACGACAGCGGACCGGCTCCGGACCCTCGGTGGGGTCCGGTC